>CATPBD010000044.1 GCA_955652265.1 uncultured Gemmatimonadaceae bacterium
AAATATACGGCAGCTCTAAGGGGCTGCCGATGGCGGTTTGAGCGCTAGCGCGTGTAGTTCGTGAGCTCGAGCTTGGAGTGCGCGAATCGAACCGGAACTTGTTCGGCGAACAGGGCAGCTGGCCAAATTGTGAGCCCCGCGGAGACAGATGTAACTATCGCCGGTGTCGAGGTAGTAATCGGTGTGAGCTCCGGCTCCGGGAGGCTGGCGACGACGGGTGGCATCACGAGGTCGCGCGGGGAGTCCGAGCGATACAGCGTAGTGGCGATGTATCCCAGCATTGCTGCACTGGCCAAAGTCGCCGCGATCGCTCCACGCCTCAGATTGCGTTGCGTAGTGGCAAGCAGATCTTCGCACTGGCACTCTCGGCGGAGACGTGCTTCGAGCCGATGCGAAAAACCCGCAGATGGCTCTATTGACGGGAGATTCCGGAATAGCAGGAGCGCACGACGGATCTTTGCATCCTGCCTTGCGCAGCGTTCGCATTCAGCAACGTGCCGTTGCATGCGAACCAGCTCGATACCGGCAAGGGTATCGTCTACAAACGCGACGTGCTTATCACAAAACTCGCGACAATCCATGGAGATAGGTTGAGGGTCTGGTAACAGGTACCCACCAGCAGGGCACCTGTTCCCGAACCGTCGGACCTAATCTACATACGGGGCAATGATTTCCGCGAACGAGTTTCTTGCCCGATTGAGCCGTGATTTCACCGTGCCAAGATTGCAGTCGGTGATTTCTGCGATCTCCTCATAGGACTTGCCCTCGAGCTCCCGCAGAATGAAGACATTCCGATGGTGTTCCGGTAGTTTCGCCACGGTCTCTTCGACGATCTCCCTCAGGTGACGTTTCCGGTACATGTCATCCGGACGTGACGTGGTGTCCTCGAACTGAAGCGGACGATCCTCGTCTTGAAAGTTCTTCTGCACCGTTTGGAAGAGCACCAGAGGATTGCGCGATCTGTTCCGAAGCTCGTTCTTGGCCAGGTTCGAGGCGATGGTATAGACCCAGGATGAGAACTTCTTCGAGCGGTCAAAACGGTGCAGATGGCGGTAGACACGAATGAATACCTCCTGCACCAGGTCTTCTGCCTTTTCGCGATCCCCGATTGTGCGATACACGAAGTTCAAAAGACGCGTCTGATAGCGGGTCACTAGCTCGGAGAAGGCACGCTCCTCCCCTCCAAGGAACGCGGTAACGACGGCTGAGTCATCCATCGCCTGCAATCGCTCCCTGACGGTTGCACCCTCAACGGCAACCATTTGCTTACGGACGGTGTCAGCCATTCTTCTCTCCTATATGTAAGAGACTGTCACGACCCATGATCGTGCATATCTCTGCTGGAACTTTTCCTGTACCCCTGTATTGCACGGGGTATGCCGAGCGAGCCTTACTGCTAACCTAATGTCATTTAAAGAGTTACGGCGGTAGGCCCAAGCTTGAGCTTGTCCATATTCTGCCAAGTCTGTCCTATTTACATGACATGTCAGCGTCTTTTCATTGATTAGACGCCAATTTGGCCCGTGGGGTTAATGGCCAGCGCTAAATCCTGCGGCGAATAGCAGACCGAGAGCCGTCTTTGAATCCTGGATCTCACCAGCTTCGACCATCTGCAGCGCTCGCGAGAGCAGCATCGGTTGCAATTCGAGAAATTCATCTGCCTCATGCTTAGTCTCTCCAGCCGTCAATCCGGTTGCCAGGAAGACATGGATTTTCTCATCGGTGAAGCCGGGTGTCGTGTACATCGTGAAGAGTTGCTCCACGCGCTCCGCAGAACAGCCTGTCTCCTCCTTGAGCTCTCTGAGGGCGCAGTCACGAGGATCTTCCCCGACATTCAGCCGCCCGGCTGGGATCTCATACAGGTAACCCTCAGCCGCGTACCGATACTGCCGGATCATGAGGACCTGTGGAGCTTCTCCGGCAGGATCGCTGAGAAACGGGACTACCGCGCTCGCACCGGGATGTCTCACCAACTCCATCTCACCGATCGAACCGTCGGGGAATCGGACCGTATCCAGGTCGAGTGATATGACCTTGCCGGTGTAGACACGGCGGGATTTTATCCGCCCCGGGCGATTTTCTTCGCTCGCTCCCACTTCTCTAGGCGTTGTGCACAGTCACTTCCCCCAGGTCAGTGTCAATCAGGGAATCGCGAACGATCGCGGCGTCACCGACAATCACCGTTTGCAACAGCTCTGGATGAAGGTGCGATTTCGCTGCTTCCAGAATGGCGTCATCCGACACGTTGTGAATATTCGTCTGATAGGAATCGTAGTAGTCCGGCGGCAGATCGTAGATCGCCAGAGTTGCCAGCGCAGACGCAATGGCAGATGTCGTCTCATAACGAATCGGAAAGACTCCTTCGAGATAATCCCGCGCGAGAGACAGTTCGTCCGCGGAGATTTTTTCGGCGCGGATTCTATCGATTTCGAGAAGGATTTCACGCAGTGCCGGTGCTGTAACTTCGCTTTCCACAGCTGTGGAAATCACAAATGGGCCTGGCCCACGCCGCCAGTCGTAGAATGACGAGGCGCCGTAGGTGTAGCCGTGCTCTTCGCGAAGATTGAGGTTGATCCGTGAGCCGAAAAGTCCGCCGAGCACAGCGTTCATTACGAGCGTTGGGAAGAAGTCTGGGTGCTTTCTCGGCAGTCCGACATGCCCCACGCGTAGCTCGGATTGTGGCGCGTCCAGCTTGTTCACAATGTGGGCGCTTTTCTGATTCTGGCGCGCTTTCGCTGACAGCGTTTGTTTTCGGGAAGGTCCACCTGGCCATTTCTGAAATGCTTCAATGATCAGTTCCTTGGCATTCTCCGAGGAGATGTCCCCCGTAACTATTACTGTCGTAGCTCCCGAATTGTAGTTCGAGCGGTAGAACTGCTCGACATCTCTGCGCGTCAACGAGCTGACACTTTCGGTGTTTCCTTCGTCTGGTCTTGAGTAGCGCGATTCATCAGCATAGAGAAATTCCGAAAATTTCTCATCTGCCAGCCCGCGCGGCTCCGTCTCGAGTTGAAGAATTTCCGCCAGTCGCTCGGCTTTGAGTCTTTCGACTTCGCGCTCCGGGAAAACGGGGTCACTGATCACTTCGCCAAGAAGTTTCGTGGCCTCGCCCAGCTTGTCGGTAAGGACCGTGATCTTTAGGAACGTACTGTCCCAATCCGCTCCCGACTCGAGAGACGTGCCCATTTGCTCGAACTTCTCGGCAAGTTGAGCCCCGTCATATTGCTTTGTCCCTTCGAGCAATGCGGCTGCCGTAAGTGCTGCGATTCCCTCCTTGCCGCGGGGCTCACTCGTCGATCCCGCGTCGACTAGCACCAGTACCGTCACCAGGGGAAGTTTTGTGACAGGTGCCGTGATCAGCCGGATCCCCGTCGGTAGTGTCTCGTCCTTGAACCGGGGAAATCGGTAGCTCCGGGCCGGTCCTGGTTTTGGACGAAGGGATGTAACCATCAGCCTGTGCCAACGGCTGCGAGGACATGTTCTGATTCTACTCCTTCTTTCGGCACGTAGATGAGGCTGGCCCTGTTGTTCTCCCCGAAGCGCTCTGAGATGATCTCGTTTACCTGCTCGGTAGTGACAGCGCGGTACCGATCAACTTGCTCATTGATCAACTCCGGCTCTCCAAAATAGGTCGCGAACATCGAAAGCCGGTCTGCTCGCTCACCAGCTGACTGCAGTGATGCGGTGAGATCGGTCTCGATCAACGAAGTGGCCCTTCGTACCTCCGGCTCCGAGACACCCTCGCGATGGAGATGATCGATTTCGCGCTCTACTTCCTCTTCGAGTTGCGTAGCGCTTGTTTCGGGCCGCGCAGTGACATCGACCACCAGAAGGTCGGTGCCCTTTGCCAGATCGAACGTGAATGCTGATGCATCGGCTGCTACTTGGCGTTCGCGAACGAGAGAACGATGCAGTCGGCTACCTCGCCTCAGTCCCAGCAACGCTGACGTCACACTGGCCGCGTAGTAGGCGTCACTTCCAAACACCGGTGAGCGGAAAGCCATGAATAGCCGAGGAAGACTTACGCTGTCGTAAACCAGCTCTCTCAGCTGCTTTCCGAATACTGGTGGAAGATTCATCGGAGGTAGCGGTGGTTTCCCCTTTCCTCTCGGGATCGGACCGAAGTACTCGCTAACCAGTTTTCGCGTCTCCGTTGAATCGAAATCCCCCGCAATCGAGAGGACGGCATTATCAGGCGTGTAGTACGTGGCGAAGAACTGTGCAACATCGTCCAGGGACGCTGCCGAGAGATCGTCCATTGATCCAATGAGCGAATGCTGGAA
>CATPBD010000045.1 GCA_955652265.1 uncultured Gemmatimonadaceae bacterium
ACGCTATGCCGGTTAAAAGGAACAGAATTGAATCCAGAGGAGTTACCGATGGCTGAAAACAAGGGAGACGAACGGTCCGACGTCCCAACTGACAGCGACGAATTGACAGACGAAACCCTGAGAAGCGAGCAGGCGGCGAAGGAGAAAAAGTCCGCTCCAAAAGATGATCCGACTTTGCGGGAAGAGCCAAATCCGCCCCACACGACCACCGGCTTTTTTACCGCACCAAAATTCGGAGCGGCAGGAAGTGGTGGGCTTGAAATCGAACCGGGGTTGGAGAAGGACTAAGAGCCGTCAACGCTTGCGGGTTGCGGCCGGCGCGTTCCGCACGAACGCTATGTAGTCAGTGGGGCTCGGCGTGTCGCCCGCGGCGCGAAGTGAAGCAGCGATCTGACCGCGATGATAGGCGGCGTGCAGCGACACGTGCGTCAGAATGTCCTCCAGCGTCGAGGTAAACTGATCGCCCGCACTATTTCGATAAGTGATCGGACGCTGTTTCGTTTCCGGGGTGAGATCGGAAGCGAGCTTTTGATAGGCCACTGCATTCTCGCCAGCGAGCCGCTCGCACTCATCGAGCGTCAGACTCGGCCACACAGCGAGTTTCGGAGCGGTGCCGTTGATGCGAGACAGCCATACGTGCTCTGAGCCAAGTATGTGAGCGTAGAGATCCAGATCTTTCTTCAAAACGCTCTGCGCTCCGCGGAGGCTCTGTAAGACTCTCGCGTCGGCCCAGGCCAAATGCTCGAAGAGCTTTGTGAAGCGATCGTTCATCATACTGCCCTCACTTCGTCAGCTCGACCGGTCGTCCAATCGTCCACGGAACCTTCGCCGCGTCGAGGCCCGCGTTGAGCGCGGGAATCCGCCGTTGCAACAGTGCGTTGATTCGTCCCACTTCGCGCTGGAGATCCGAGGATGCGAGAGTCAGCGTTGATCGCTGGAGCTCGGTGGGCTGCGAAGTAACGTTCCCGATCTCGTCGGCAACGTTATTCACTCGCTCTTGAATCGAGGGATCTTCCACTCTCTTGTCATCGCTCAGCGGCTCCGCTTCCGGATCGCCGCGCAGCTTTTTGAGAATGTCATTGAGCTCCTTCTCGACGGCATCGGCTTGCTTCGACACACTATCGGGGGCGGGGTTGCTCTTGAGCGCTGTCTTGACATCCGTGATCTGATCTTTGAGCTGCTCTCCCGTACGGACGGCGGCTTGCGCCGTCGCCTGCAACCGGCCAGTGCTCACGCGCATGTCATAAAGAGCGCGATAGTCCGCTTCGCTCATCGGCACGAGTGGATCTGATCGCACATCGATCGGCACCTCGGTGACGGCTGGAGTCCCTGATCCTCCCTTCACCGTCAGGCGCGCTGTGTATCGGCCTGGGAGTACGAACGGCCCCGACGGATCTCTCTGTCTGAACGGCGGCTCGCCCACCTGATTGGCTGGCCGACGTACAGTGTATGGCGGCCCATTGCGAAGATCCCAAGTTACGCGGTGCATTCCACGTTTCTTGTTAGCTGTCAGCTCGCGCACGCGCTTTCCGCCCGCATCGAAGATTCCGAGCGTGACATCTCCGCCCTTGGGAAGCGAATCGCGCAGGAAATACGTAATGATCGCGCCGAATGCGGGATTGGGCGCCGAGTACTCGCGGTCACCGAGGGCCCCTGCGCCCCGGACGCCACCTGGAACGGAGCTGTTCGGATTGTACTCTGTTGCAGACTTTACTGGGAAGAGATACGTGCCGACACGATTCGCTTCGCCGAGTTTTTCAAGTGGCGTGATGTCGTCGATGATGTAGATGCCGCGGCCATGTGTACCGATGACGAGATCGCGCTCGCGTGGGTGGACCACGATGTCGTGGACGGCAACGGTCGGGATGTTGTATTTGAGCTGCGTCCACGCGTTGCCCTGAAGCGCTGAATAGAATACTCCGAACTCCGTGCCGACGAAGAGGAGGTTCGGCTCCACGACATCTTCCCGTATCACCTGCACCGACCCGTTCGCTGGGAGATTACCGCTGATCGGAGTCCAGTGCGCGCCGTAATCGTTGCTCTTCAGGACATACGGCTTGAAATCGTTGTTGCGGTGATTGTCGAGCGTCGCATACACGGTTCCTTCATTGAACCGTGAGGCGACCACTCGGCTCACATACGTCTGGTCGGGAACTCCGGGGAATTTCGTGATTCTGTTCCAGGTCGTGCCACCATCGCGCGAGATGGAAATCACTCCATCGTCGGTTCCGACGTACAACAGCCCTTGATGCATGGGTGACTCGTCGATAGTGCTGATGTTTCCGTAATCCGCCGTTCCCTGATGCCTCGCGATCGCGTCGCGCGGCCAGATCTTACCCATGACGGGAAGACTGTCGCGATTGAGCTGACGAGTAAGGTCGGGGCCAAGTCTCGTCCACGCATCCCCGCGATTGGTGCTCTTGAAGAGATAGTTCGCGCCGAAGTAGATGGTGTTGTGATCGTACGGCGAGATGAGCATCGGCGAGCTCCAGTTCCACCGATACGGCCTGCCACCAAAGTCCGGGAGTGGCTTGATGGTCTTCTGCTCACCGGTGCGAACATCGTAGCGGACGATGTCGCCGCCCTGTGATTCACCGTAAACCGTGTTCGGCTCAGCCGGATCTATCTGCGCGTAGAATCCGTCGCCGCCGGTGGTGCGAATCCAGTCGGCGTTGGTAATCCCTTGGCGGTTGCGGGTCTGGCTCGGTCCGCCCCAGCTGCTGTTGTCCTGCAGTCCGCCGTACACGTAGTAGAACGGCTGACGCATGTCGGTGGCAATCGCGTAGTACTGGGAGATTGGAAGATTCGGAACGAAATCGACGGTGCGCCCACGATCGTGGCTGATGTAGACGCCGCCGTCACAGCCGATGATGAGGTGATTCGGATCGGTAGGATCGATCCACATTGCGTGATGATCCGAGTGCGACGCACCAGCAGTGTTATGGAATGTGCGGCCCCCATCGGTCGAGACCTGTAGGGGAACGCCCATGAAGTAGACACGATCCGGATTTGTGGGATCGACTCGGATCTGCCCCATGTACCATGGGTAGGAAAACGGTGTCCCCATCTTCTGCCAGCTCGCTCCGTAGTCATCGGAGCGATATGTGCTTGCTTCGGTGTTTCCGGTCGACGCACCGTTGCCGGTGACTTTCGTTTCTATGGTCGCATAGACGACATTCGGATTCGATCTGCTGACGTCGAGACCGATTCTTCCAACGTCGACCTTCGGCAGTCCCTCAGTGAGCTTCGTCCAGGTGTCACCGCCATCGATGCTCTTCCAGAGTCCGCTGCCCGGACCGCCGCCCACATAGGTGTATGGACGGCGCTCGCGCTGGAACGACGCGGCGTAGATCGTGTTCGGATTCGACGGATCGAAGATGACGTCGGTGAACCCGGTGTGCGTGTCTATGTTCTTGACGTTTTTCCAGGTGCGGCCGCCGTCGGTCGTCCTGAACAACCCACGATCCCCACCGGCTCCCCACAACGGACCCGCCGCTGCCACGAAAACGATCTCGGGATTCGTCGGATGAACGATCACTCGGCCGATGTGCTCGGACTTTTTCAGTCCCATGTTCGTCCACGTCTTTCCGCTGTTCTCCGATTTGTACACACCGTCGCCCCACGACGAGCTGCGCTGGTTGTTCGCCTCGCCGGTGCCGACCCAGATGATGTCGGGATTGCTGGGTGCAACCGCGATGTCGCCGATGGAGGCCGAGCCCTGATGGTCGAAGATCGGCTCCCACGTGGTTCCGCCATTCGTCGTCTTCCACACGCCGCCCGATGCTGAGGCGACGTAGAAGAGCTCGCCGAGTCTTTCGCCGACCTGCGATTTTGGGCCTTCAGGCACCGCGAAGTCGACGACGCGTCCGCTGGTGACCGCTGGTCCGATCGAGCGCCATGGTAATTCCGCGAGTCGGGCGGAATCTGCATCGAACGCAGCGGGAGTCGTCTTGGTGTTCGGCGTCGCCTGACTAAAGGCGACCGCAGGAAGGGAGGCGAAGAGGATGATCGCGACAGCAGGGCGCGAGAACGAGTGCGGCATCGTTTATCGGGGTGAAGAGACCCGGATAATCTCATTCACGGGTTCTCGATTTGCCAATCCCGGTGCGGCTTGCCGGGAAACTCGCCTGTCTCTACTCTGAATCATGCGCCCCAGCGTCTTGATGATCGTGGCCGGATGCCTGCTTTCTCCTTTGAACACTGCGACGGCCCAGCAAGATTCTGTATTGCATCCTGCCCCCGAGCACACACCCGCACGCGCGTGGATCGCACCAGTTGCCATCGCTGCTTCAGCCGTGCTCGATCCGGAGGTGCGCGAATGGGCGGTGGGTGGCCATACTCGCTCTCTGGACCGCTTGGCGAAAACGGTCAATCCGCTCGGAACACAACGTCGGCTCGTGCCGGCAATGGCGATTACGTACGTCGGTGCGCTCATCACACATCGCGAGTCGCTGGCAATCGGAACACTCAACACCGGGGCAGGATATGTTGCGTCTGATCTTGTGGAATCCGTGCTAAAGCCCGTAGTTGGGCGCGAGCGGCCTTTCGTGGAAGGGAATTCGCATCGCTTTCGTCCGTTCACTGCCAATGATGGAAACTGGCAGTCATTTCCGTCAGCGCACGTTGCTCACATCGCTGCAATCGCCGCGGCAGTATCCGAGCAAACACATTCGCGGCCGATCTCCGCAGTGGGCGATGTTCTCGTCACTCTGGTAGCGTGGGATCGAGTTTACGAGGACCAGCATTGGACGAGCGATGTGACAGCCACCATGGTATTGAGCTCGCTCGTGAGTGGTGCGACGGTGAGATGGCTCCGGTCGCGCGAATCCCGTTCTTCTGATGCCGAGCACGACCGCAGATAAGCCGAGGATCACGTTGCGCCCAAGTCGCCATCGATGGTACAGCTAGAACAACGATGATCAACACTGCGCATGTGCCGTCAGTACTTATACATAGTAGGGTGCCCGTTCGACCTGTCCCCACTCCTCTTCACATTCTATGATGCGTTTTTCTCATCGTCGCCTGATCCCGATTGCGTGCCTCACGCTTGCGCCGCTTTTCACTGTTCTCGCGCAGCAGACGTATCAATCTCCTGCGCCGGATCTGGTGAAAATTCTCGAGGCTCCGGCTAGTCCCGTCTCCTCGATCAGTCCGAACCGCCAGTGGATCCTCGTCACGGTCGCTGACCCGCGCACAGTCACGATCAACGACATGGCAGATTCCGCGTACTACCTCGCCGGGAGCAAGATCAGAGCGAATCCCGACTACCGGGTGGAGAACGTCGGAATACGATCGGGCTCAGTCACCAGTATCGATGGCAGGACTGTCCGCACGCTCGATGTGCCGACTGACGGTCGGATCGGAACCACGGCGTGGTCGGCGGATGGAGATAAGCTCGTCTACACAACCATCTCCAACCAGCGCATGGCGCTCGAGATCCTCGATCCCGCAACGGGCAGGATACGACATGTTTCGGCTTCGGGACTCTCTGGCAAAATCCGGGATCTCGACTGGTCGCGCGATGGAAAGCATCTCGCTTTCACCGCTACTACGCCCACCGGCATGGGGCTGTGGGTCGTCGACGTTGGAGCTGGTACCGCGCGCAGGCTCACTCCGCCTACGCTCAATTTCACCACTGCCCGCGGCAATATCGTCGATGATGCGGGTTGCAACTGGTTAAATGGCATGGCTCCCCTGGTGTGCAGGCTCTGGCCCGCGAATCGGGGTGCGCCTCCAAGAATTTCCGATGTTCCGACCGGCGTAATCGTGCAGGAATCGTATGGTCGGTCCGCTCCGGCTCGCACGTACGAGTATCTCCTGCAGAGTCCGACAGACGAAGCTCTTTTCGACTACTACTTCACCGATCAGATCTCGCTCGTTGGGCTCGATGGAAAGATCGATCCGATAGGCCCGCCCGGAATTCACAAAAGCGTCACGCCTTCGCCCGACGGCAAGTACCTGCTCGTCGAAACGGTGCAGCGTCCTTATTCCTATCAGGTGCCGATGGATGTCTTTCCGTCGCGAACCGAGGTCTGGAACCTGAATGGCAGGGTCGTGCGCGAGATTCTCAACACCCACGTCGCGGAAGAGGCCCCGAGCACCCGTGATGCGGTCTTGCCCGGGATCAGACTCGTCACGTGGCGATCCGATGCACCCGCAACACTTGTCATGGTTGAAGCGCTCGACAAGGGCGACCCACGCAATCGGGTAGCGAAGCGAGACCAGGTTTCTCTCTTGTCGGCGCCCTTCACAGGAGCTTCAACTCCATTTGTCCAAACCGAGTACCGCTTCGGCGGGCTGAACTGGATCTCTCCCAACATTGCTTTCCTTACCGAGCGGCTATCACGCGGCGCGCGCATCCGCACCTGGATGATCGATCCTTCGGCGCCCAATGGCGGTACACCGAGAATGGTATGGGACCGCAGCACCGAGGATCGTTACTCGAATCCGGGCGGCTGGGTATACGTACAGGATCCGGCAAGCGACCGGTACATCCCGCTCCGTTCGAGCGACGGCAGATATCTCTATTTGCGAGGTAATGGAGCTTCGCCCGAGGGCGACAAACCGTTCCTCGATCGCTTCGACCTCACTACGACGAAGGCCGAGCGGCTCTGGCAATCCACTGCTCCGTATTACGAGCAGGTGCTGCAGGTTATAGACAAGGATGGCAACCGAGTCATCACTCAGCGCGAGTCTCCGACCGATTCGCCGAATTTCTTTGTTCGCAACCTTCGCAGCAATACGTCGACTCAGATCACGAAGCTCGGAGATCCCGCGCCGTACTTCGCCAACGTCAAGAGTCAGCTCATTACGTACGCGCGTCCCGATGGAGTGAAACTCTCCGCCACGCTCTATCTGCCCCCCGGCTACGACAAATCGCAAGGACGGCTGCCGTTTTTCTTTTGGGCGTATCCCCGCGAATTCCAGTCTGCCAATGCGGCGTCGCAGCTCAGTGGATCTCCTTATCAGTTCAAGCGACCTGCTAGAGAGAATCACCTGATGCTATTGATGCACGGTTACGGTGTGCTCGATGGTCCGACGGTGCCGATCGTCGGCGCCAACGGGAGCGAGCCGAACGACACCTACATCAACCAGCTCGTGGCCAGCGCGCAGGCAGCGGTAGATAAAATCGTCGACATGGGCGTGGCGGATCGGGATCGCATTGCAATCGGCGGTCACTCGTATGGCGCGTTCATGACCGTCAATCTCCTTGCACACTCCGACATCTTCCGCACCGGCATCGCCGAGAGCGGCGCCTACAATCGAACGCTGACGCCGTTCGGCTTTCAGTCAGAGCCGCGGACCTACTGGGAGGCACCGGAAGTCTACAACGCGATGTCGCCGTTCAACTACGCCAACAAGATCAAGCAGCCGGTGCTGCTCATTCACGGCCAGCGCGACGACAATTCCGGAACTTTTCCCATTCAATCGGAGCGGCTATTCGCCGCGATCAAAGGCAACGGTGGAAATGTTCGCTACGTCCAGCTGCCGCTCGAGCCGCACGGGTATACGGCGCTCGAGACACAGCGGCACCTGTTGTGGGAGTACATCAACTGGCTCGACAAGTACGTGAAGAACGCGTCGCCGCGGACCTCTACTTCGGCGACGGCAACGTCACCAGCACCGCAGTAGCGATCAACACGAGGCCAGCGAAAGTCAGCTCCATTGTCGCCGAGCGGCGGATGGTGTGTTCGGTTCCTTCACTGCCGAGGGAAGGACGGACGCGCCTCCAGTTCCATGCGCCGAGCAACACTACTATCGCCACGAA
>CATPBD010000046.1 GCA_955652265.1 uncultured Gemmatimonadaceae bacterium
CGGACGCTCCTGGAACATCGATGGGTCCCTGGAGAGACCATTCGACAACGGCCTGTTCGTCAAGGCCGCCTACAACTATGGAGTCGCCAAGAACACGATCGATCCCGGCAGCATTGCTTCAGGGTCGTGGAATGGCAATCCCATGGCAAACGATCCGAACAACCCCGGTCTCTCCTACTCGGCCAATTCTCCAGGCGGCAGGTTCTTCCTCGCGACATCGTGGCGCAAGGAATATTTCAGCTTTGGAGGGACGACGCTGTCTCTGTTCTTCGACGCCCACACGAACGGCAATACCAGCTACACGTTCGCGAACGACATGAACGGTGACGGAGTCACCAATGACCTGATCTACATTCCCCGCAATATCTCGGAAATGAATTTCCGGCAGTTCTGCGTCCCCGCGTCATGCGCAGGAACGGCGAGGGTATTTACCGCCGCTGATCAAGCAACCGCTTTTGAGGCGTTCATACAGCAGGACGATTACTTGAAAAGTCACCGCGGCCAGTACGCGCAGCGAAATGCGCTCTTCTTCCCGTGGGTCAAGCGGGCTGATTTCAGCATCCAGCAGGACGTGTTTACTGACTTTGCTCGGAGACGCAACAGCTGGCAGATCAGAGCCGACATCGTGAATGTCGGAAACCTTCTGAACAAGCACTGGGGAATCGGCCAGCGTATTGTCGGTGGAAACGCGCAAATCCTGACCAACGCCGGCGCTGATGCTCTGGGAAGAGCGACCTACCAGCTGAAGGTCGTCAACAACGAGCTTATCAATAAAACGTTCGAGCCCACTGCCTTAAGAACCGATGTTTTCGAAATTCAACTCGGGTTCAGGTATACGTTCAACTAAGCGCTGCGGGCCCAACGCGATCAGCTAACGGCCGGAGCACTGCGTAGGGATGCCGGCGGGATATATCCCGCCGGCATTCTTTTGTCCCACGAACTCAACTACATGTCGGCGATAGACCTATCCAGCTACTTCGGCTTGGCGGCGATGACGCTGCTCACTCTCAACATCCTGATTGGCCTGGTGATGTCCGTGAAGTACAACCCGGTCAGGAACTGGCCGCACCGGCGCATCAACACCTTCAAGATCCACAACTGGACCGCCTACATCGCGCTGTCCGTTGCCGCCATCCACCCCGTAATCATCCTCTTCTCGCGCACGGCGAAATTCACGCTCATCGATATCCTCTACCCGGTGAACGCGCCCAAGCAGCCGTGGATCAATGTGCTGGGGGCGCTCGCTCTCTATACTCTCTCGTTCGTCGTCGTGACTTCATACTTCCGACTGGAGCTGGGCCGAAAGAACTGGAAGACATTGCACTTCACGGCCTATGGAACCGCGGCGCTGTTTTACGTGCATGGGATTCTTGCCGATCCCACTCTCAAGGATGCGCCGATCGACTTTCTCGATGGGGAGAAGGTGTACGTCGAGCTCTGCATGCTGCTCGTGATATTGGCCGCGGGCCTCAGAATACGCTGGCAGCTGCGGCAGCCACCGCCGCGTGTTCACCGTCCGAAATCTGGACTAGCTAGAAAATCCTTACGTTGATGTAGCGCTTCGGATTCTTCTTGATGTCGGCGATGAGCGAGTCCATCCGCTGGAGCAGTCGGCGGACGTCGTTGTAGGCCCCAGGGTCATTCAGCAGCTTAGCAGCGCTGCCATTTCCGCTGTCCACTTTGGCGATTATCACATCGAGCTTGCCGGAAGTCTCCTTGAGCTGAGTGCTCATCTCCGCCATGTTCGCGCTCGCCGCGCGAAGATTCTTGACCGTCGAGTCCACTTTTGTCGGATCGATCGCTCCCGTCGCCCGTCGCAGCGATGTCAGAGTCGCGGACAATTGTGCCGACTGATCCTCTGCGATTGATGCGAATTCACTAACCAGACGATTTGTCGACGCGATTGCATTCCGCATGTCTCGAATCCCGCCAGCGGCGACCAGCTCGTTCTGCAACGCGGATGTGATGGTGTTAACCGACTTTGCGATCGAGTCAGCCTTGCTCGTGAGCTCGGCGATCCCCGGCGTCGATGGTCCTACCGGAACTGTGTCGCTGGACCTGAATGAGCGCGGGTCGGGTCTCGAAGGCGTCAACGCCACCGCCTGATCGCCGAAGATGCCATTCGGAATTACGGCGGCCTTGCTCGTCACCGGCACTTTGTAGTGATTCTGGATCCTTAGCGTCGTGACCAGAATTCCATCCTGATGCAGATCGACCTGGTCAACGTACCCGACATTCACACCGACCAGGAGCACGGGCTGCCCCTGCTTGAGACCGGCGCCCCACGGAAACTTCGCGTAGAGCGGATAGCCCTTCGACAACCCGCCGCGCGCGAGCCAGAGCGACCCGAGCACTGTAACCACGATCGCCACGGTCACGACCAGTCCAACCAGAACTTCGTCTCTTGTCTTCATGCCTGGAGGTATGGGGCCAGCAGTAGCGCTGTGAGTGCATCCAGCACGAGAATCGCGACCGACGTCACAACAACTGCCTGTGCGGTGCTGCGTCCGACGCCCTCGGCGCCGACATTCGCAGTATAGCCCTCGTAGGAGCAGAAGAAGGCTATCGCGCCCCCGAATATAGTCGCCTTGATGACGCTATACACTATCTGGAAAGGTGTGAACGACAGGCGGAGGCCTGCAGTGAAATCCGCGCTCGTCACATCCGTGGCTGTGATGGCGGTGAACATCGCAGTACCAACGCCAACTGCATCGGCCAGTATCGTGAGCACCGGTAACATCACCAATGCTGCGATCAACCGCGGCACCACGAGATAGGCAATCGGGTCGTACGCCAGTGTCTCGAGCGCGTCGATCTGTTCCGTCACGCGCATCGTTCCGATCTCTGCGGTTATGCGCGCGCCCACCCGGCCGGTGAGCACCAATCCCGTCAGCAGCGGTCCCAGCTCGAGGATGATCGACTGGCGCGAGATCAGGCCGACCACCGACAGTTGCACGCCCCCGAATAACTGATAGCGGGTCTGGAACGCCGTCACCGCTCCGATGAATGCCGCCACGATCGCTGCGAGCGGAACCGAATCGACGCCAATGTTCCGCATCTGTCGGACGGTCTCGGGTCCGTATGTCGACGGATCTCTGAACGCGCGGCCAATATCGCGCAGGAAATAACTCCACTCCCCAACCTTGCGAAAAGGGCTGAGTGGATCCCCGATCAAGTTCTTACGCGCGCGAAGAGTATGACTCCCACCACGCCGAATATGATGCTCGGCAGCCACGCTGCCAAATCTGCCGGGATCATTCCTTTGCCACCGATGCCCTTTGTGAGCTGAATGAGCATCAGAAAAATGACCGTCGTCGCGAGACTCAGGCCGACTCCGTAGGCCGCGCCGCCGCGCTGGGTGCTCGTCGCCAGCGGCGCGCCGAAGAGAAGAATCACGATGCAGGTAACGGGGATCGCGATCTTGAGCATCCGCTCTACTCGAAGCTCATTCACCTCCGCGCCCGATCGCTCCATCGACGTGATGAATCGCCCCAGCTCGCGGAACCCCATGTCGGTCGGAGCTTTCTGGGCCAGAGTGAGCTGTTTGGGCGGTTCGGTAAAATGCCGATCCACCAGCGAGTCGAAGCTGAAGGTCAGGTTTTGCATCGAGTCGGTGAGAAGATGCATCGCACCCTTCTGCAATAGCCATCCCTTTCCGTTCCGATACTTCGCCGTGTTGGACGCGATCGCATACGAGGGATAGTCAGGTCCGTTTCCTTTGCGCTCGATCATCATTCCTTCAATCGACGGGTCGACGAGATGCAGCGCACCGATCTTGTACACTCGCCCGCGATCAGCGGCATAGGCGAAGTTGTAGCGATCGGAACTGGGATTGATCTTGCTCACTTCCAGAGTATCCAGTCTCTTCTTGTTCGTCAGCGGTGCGAGCTCGCCGAGAATCAGTCCGAGCACGGTCGCGATGATGGCTCCGACAAATATCGGAGCAATGAAGCGGTAGAAGCTGATTCCCGATGCCTTCGCGGCGGTGATCTCCGAGTGGCGGGTGAGTGCGCCAATCGAGAATACCGTCGCGAACAGGACTGCCGCCGGAAGAACCATGAACATCGAGTCCGGCAGCCAGTACAGATAACTGAGCGCGATTCGGCCGGCGCTCAGATTCTGGCTTAGGTACTTGTCGAGATTGTCCGTGAGATCGATGATGTTGACGAGAATCGGAAATCCGAGCGCCGTCGTGACGAAGATCTTCCAAAACTCAGTAAACACGTAGCGGTCAAGCGCCCGCACCATTCTGCTCAAGCCGCTGCTCTCTCAGGCTGGATTACCGGTTTCTTCCTGCCCACCTTCGAGCGAGCCCATCCGCGATTCGAATCGAACATCTCCCTCATATCCCCGCCACGCGCCGTGCTTCCCTCCTTGCCCATTTTTGCGAGCATCACGAGCGCAATCATTCCGAAAATGACGTTTGCCATCCACATTGACGCGACTGCGGGCATTAGTCCGCGCTTGCCCAGTGACTCGCCCGCGATAAGGCACACGTAATAGAGTGCGAACACGAACAAGCTTACCCCAATCGTGAGTCCCACTCCACCGCGTGGGAATCGCAGCGCGATCGGGGCGCCCAGAAGCACGAACACGAAGCACGCGACGGCCAGCGCAAACTTCTTGTGTATCTCGACGCCATAGGCATTCATCATCTGGGAGCTGTCGTCGAGTCTGACGCGCAGAGCCTCGATAGTGGCGAGGTCCTGGGCGGTCTGAGGATAATTCGATTGAATCGTCAGCGGTGCCTGCGTTCCGGACGTCCGAGGGGGGGGCAGAACCGTCTTCGCCGGCGGCTGAATCTGTGGTATCGCTTTGGTGCTCGTCGACGAGACCGTTTGGGCATGGGCCGACTTGGGCGCCAGCAGCCCGGTTGCCTTGCAGTACAGGCGGCCCAGCCCTATATCCCACGGCTCACTCGGATCTTCGTTCAGCACTTCCTTGCTCAATTTCGCCTTCGCCTTCCGGAGTGATGCGAGCGTTTTCTCATATTCCTTGCGCGCCAGCTCGTGATCCCTACGGGCCCTTTCCTGAGCTGCCTGCATCTCGCACACAGTCATCTCACGATCGCTCTTGTACGTGTCAGCGGTGGTCTTCTGAAACTGGTTGCCCACGCCGCGGACCCGAATCAGATCGATGTTGAAGTACAACCGCTGCAACTCGTCGGGGTTGTTCGTCGGAACATCCTGCATATTGCCGTTGTAGAGCGTGAGCTCGAGGTCGGTCATCCCCTTGCTCATGCCCATGGTGCCACTGTCAGCGTAGATGGTACGTCGACGCGTTGGGTCGGACATGTCGTAGATCGTCACTTCGCGCATCAGATTCGAAGCCTCGTCGAGGTGACCCGCGCGCAGATAGAATTTCCCGGGGCTCACTTCGTTGATCACCTGCTCGCGCAAACCGAACGTCGGCTTCTTCTGCGCGATGTCGCGTTGCAGCGTCGCGAGCCGATGGTTCGATCTCGGGAGGACTTGATCGTTGAAGCCTACCATCACGAGAGTCACGCCCAGCGCTGCCCAAAGAACCGGCTTGAGCACACTGACCAGGCTCACCCCGCTCGCCTTTAATGCCGTGATTTCGTTCTCAGCCGCCAGTCGGCTGAACGCGTACAACGTCGCTACCAGGACCGCCATCGGAAGCGTCAGCGCGACAGTCAGCGGGATCGACAGCCCGAAGAACTCCGCGATGACAAGGGTCGGCAAACCCTTGCCGACCAGCTCCCCGAAGTGCTTGCCGATGTACTGCAGCAAGAGGATCGAAGTAAGCGATGTGAGGGCAAAGGTAAGCGGACCGAGATGTTCCTTTAGAACGTAGCGGTGCAGTATCTTCACAGAGTGAAATATACCGTGCGCTCTTGGGTAAGCGACACGCAGACAACGAGTTCCGCGCATGCGGCGGAGCACAGCGCACCGATTTTCACGCTCATGATTGCGGCGCTGTTGACGCTCCTTGCCGCAAGCTCAACGGCGCGCGCGCAGGATCCGCGGGACACGACGCGAAAGGTCACGCCCGCGCAGCCCGTAACGCCACCAACCGGCACGCCGGGAACGCCGGGCACGCCCGGGATTCGACTCCGACTCGGCCGCGACACACTTCCTCTCACTCTGCCGTCCGTTCTTTTGCTCGGAGACAGGGAAGCCTTTCGCCAGGCGCAGGCGCAGATCGAGGCAGCGCGCGCCACAGCGTTTCAGCAGAACATGCGCACGATAATGGAGGCCGTATGGGGTCAGGTTGCCACGAGCAACTTCGCTACTGCCGCCGCATCCCCGTCGTATCCAGGCGACCTGCCGCCGAAGCCGAAGCCAACAGTTCCGCCAAAGCCGGTGCCCATCCTCGGCGAGTACGCCGATCTTGGACTCCAGCTCGATGGACGTCTGGAAATCCGCGGCGAAAAGAATCAGAGCGCGCTCTGCTCGTCAACGCTGTTCTTTGACCCGAGCGTCAACTGCCGGAGCGCATTCGAGCCACTGGTCGATTTCCAGTTCGCGGCCAAGTCGGGTGGAACTGTCGCCGACAGGGTTCACGTAAATCTCGACTACGACACCCAACGCGAGTTCGACGCGTCGAACAACATCTCGATCTATTACGAGGGGAAGGGAAACGAGCTGGTGCAGCGACTCGAGGTCGGAAACGTCACCTTCCAGCCACCCGCCTCGCGCTACATCACCGCTGGCATACCGAGCGGCAACTACGGCATTCAGGGCGTCATGAAGATCGGATCAATGCGTCTCAAGACCATCCTCGCGCAGCAGAAGGGAAACATTGTTCGCGATCATGTCTTCACGGTTGGCGACCGGACGCTCCAGGCGCTCGACAGAAAAATCGAAGATTACCAGTTCGAGCCACGCCGTTTCTTCTTTACAGTCGATCCCAGACTTTTCGGGAGCGTGTATCCGAACGTCGACATTCTCGATACGCGTCGGATGGCCGTCCTTTCCGCATCACTTCCAGACACCCTGCGCCCCACCAAGATATTTCTTTACCGCCTGCTGATCGGCGGACAGCCGCCAAATCCGAGTGGTCCGCAATTCCGCCTGCTCGGCAATCCACGCTCGCGCCGCGGTCAGGTTTACGAGTATCTCCGCGAAGGAGTCGACTACTACGCTGATCCTTCTTTGCTCTGGATCGCGCTGGTCCGGCCCCTTGCTCTCAATAACGAGCGTCTCGTCGTGGCCTATCGCGTTCGCATCAACGGTCGCGATACGATCTACACCGCAACGGGGGGAACGCCGGACCTCGCTTATACGCCATCACGCGAGCAGATCGCGAATCTGATTTGGGATCCCGACGTGCAGCCCGGCGATCCGGCGTTCGATCGCGAGATCAGAAGCGTCTACCGACTTGGCGGATCCGACCTGCGCAGACAGAGTGTCACCCTCAAGATCGTAACCGGCAGCAGCGAGGATCAGGAGAAGCCGGCCGCAGGCGGGGCCGATACCTATCTCAAGCTTTTCGGGCTGGCGCAGACGACCAACAGCTCGAGCTTCGATCTGGAGAATCGCCTCTGGCCGCGACCGAGCGATCCGAACTTCGAGCTGAGTCTAGGCTCGCCCGGGTCGCGCACGATTCGCGACCAGTTTCTGATATTCCCATCCGCGAAGCCGTTTGCGTCGAATGGGCTCGCTACTGGCGGGAATCCGACCAACGACACGATTTACACTACGCCACCGGAATACGTACGGTCGGCGCAGCGACCGGAAGCGGTCTACCACATCCGTGTGCGTTATCAGGCCGAAGGAAGCGGAGAGGGAGGAGCTCTCATGCTCGGCTCGGTTCAGGTGCGCCCGAATTCCGAGAGACTGGTCGTCGATGGCATCCCTCTTACTCGTGGCACCGACTACTCCGTCGACTACGATCTCGGGCGCGTTTCCTTCAATCGGCCTGATACGCTATTCCCGCGACCGAGACAGGTGACGGTTCAATACGAGGAGAATCCCGTATTCGAGGAGACTCCGACTTCGATCTTCGGCGCGACGGCGGAATTTCCATTGAACAACGGGCAGATCAACTTCACCGCGATCTCCCAGAGCCAACGCACGAACTTCACCCGTCCGCCCCTCGGATTCGAGCCAGCCG
This sequence comes from uncultured Gemmatimonadaceae bacterium, assembly GCA_955652265.1. Classification (GTDB taxonomy): domain Bacteria; phylum Gemmatimonadota; class Gemmatimonadetes; order Gemmatimonadales; family Gemmatimonadaceae; genus UBA4720. The sequence continues at coordinate 8,077 of CATPBD010000046.1, forward strand.
CGTCGCTGGTCGCGGGCGTGAGCGCACTCTTCAGCTTCGACGCGGAGCCCCTCACCAGTCTCGTTTCGAGGCTCCCCTTTGGTCCGACGACTATTCCTTCCCGCATCGGATTCTCTGCCGAGCTCGCGGCCAGTCGACCGCAGACCAGCGCATCGCAGCAGGCGTACCTCGAATCATTCGAGGGTGAAGGCGGCCTCTCGGTTTCTCTCGCCGACCCACAATGGTATTTCAGCAGTCAGCCAGCGCTGGGGTTGAAAGTTCCTGCGCGATTCGGCGCGGGCGTGTTCGATCTCACTCGCGCTGCAACCCTAGCCTGGCAAACCAACGGCGTCGATGCCGACGGAAAAGCGGTTCGCTACCGAATCGACCAGATCGATCCGCTGGTCTCGCAGGTCGGAACCGGCTTCGCTGGTCCCGAGGAGCTGCTCTGGCTCACGCTGTATCCACTCTCAGTTGGTGGCCAGCTCGACAACACCACGAACAAGTTCCGGTGGACTGTCCCCAACCCGCTGGCCGGGCGGCGATGGCGCTCTGTTCGAACCGTACTCAGCCCGAGCGGGACAGACATCTCGCGCGCCGAGAATCTGGAGTTCTGGGCGCAGATTCCCACCACTATTTCCAATGCGAAAAACCCGACGCTCGTCTTCGACGTTGGGGAGATCTCCGAGAACTCGGTCGCCTTCGGCCCCGACACGCTTTTCGTGGGCGCGGGAGCGACACCGGGCTCGCGCGACAGCACGTACCATGCGAAGAAAGTTCAGGGATTGGATCGGCTCGACAGCGAGCGTGATCCGTTCTCGCGCGCATTCAACGTCGCCGTAAACG
>CATPBD010000047.1 GCA_955652265.1 uncultured Gemmatimonadaceae bacterium
CCGCCAAGCGTCTCGACACAACGCTGGTCGCGCGAGACGGCTCGCCGTCCGCATATCCCCGCGTACCAGCGGTCGACAGCGCGGTTGCGAGGGTCGCGGCGTTGAAGGATGTTGGAATGGAAGTCGAGGCAGGTTTCGAGAACGACAAGCTGTTCCGTGAAGCGCTGGCGAATCCAGGCAGGCTTGTCGCCACCGCGAGCGCGCTCTCCGGCAGCGACCAGGCGTCTCGCTCGATAGCGCTCGGCAAGCGCGCTATCGAGGACATCGGGGGAACGCCCGCGAATTACAGGCTTTACTTCCCGGTTCTGGAGCGAGAGACTCTCAGCTCCAGCTCGCGTGAGAATGGGCTCGACCCGGTGCTCGTCGCCGCCCTCATCAGGCAGGAATCAAACTTCAATCCCCTCGCGACGTCGCCAGCGGGGGCAAGAGGGCTCATGCAGTTGATGCCGGACGTCGGCCGCTCATTGGCTAGCGCGAAAGGTATCGGTCCCTGGAATCCGGATATGCTCTATGAGCCGGCGACTAACATCAAACTCGGTACAACCCACCTGAGCGCGCTGATGCGCAAGTATCCTGAGGTCGTCAAGGCACTCGCCGCGTACAACGCCGGGGAGTCACGAGTCGAGAAGTGGTCCACCAAAACGGGAGCTGCGGATCCGGAGGTTTTCACGGAGCGCATCCCGTTCGTCGAGACCCGCGACTACGTGCGCACGATTCTACGCAACCGGGCCTACTACCAGGCGCTTTATCCCTGGTAGCTGTTCTCGTTGGTGGGACTCCCGCCACGCGCTGTCTTGCGCTTTTTGAGCCAGTCGAGGAGCCAGGTTCCGGGCACGATGAACAGGGGCGTCAGGAACATGCCGAGGAGCGAGTTCAGCCAGATTAGCGCGAGGTAGAAAGCGATGAGGCCGAACGATACCCACAGTGTCCCCAGCGGACCGTGCGTTTCCAAGCGGAACTCCCCCGTGATTAGGTAAATTAAAACTATCATGACAGTCGTCGGGGTTGAAGCGTCGGAGCTCGAGACCGCGGTGGGTTCTGCTCTCGGTAATTGCACTCACGCGGTTCTGGCTGTGTCCGGCGGGCTCGATTCCATGGTTCTCCTCGCTGCGGCGTCGCGGCTGCCGGCACGAGCGCGACGAAATATCGTCGTCGCGACCTTTGACCACGGCACCGGCAAGGCCGCTGGAAAAGCAGCCGTGCTCGTCGCCCGTCAGGCATTCCGCTCGGGGTTCCTCTGTGTCACGGGCCGGGCGTCGACGATTGGAACCAAAGAAGAAGAGTGGAGACGCGGCCGTTGGGAATTTCTGCGACAGGTGGCGGCCAAGCGAGACTCCACCGTCATTACCGCGCATACGCTGGACGATCAGATCGAGACTGTTTTCATGCGGATTCTCCGGGACGCCGGACCGCGCGGGCTAGCTGGTCTTTACGCCGAATCAGAGATCATTCGACCCTTCCTCGACGTCTATCGCGCGACATTGGCGAAATACGCCGAGCGTAATCGCGTTCCTTTCGTGCAGGATCCTTCCAACCACGATCGGAAGCATCTTCGCAATCGAATCAGGCTGGACATTCTTCCGTCAATTGTGAAACGCAACCCGGGGTTCCCTGACGAGCTTTTGTCGCTCGCCCGCAAGTCGGCCGACTGGCGTCGCTCACTCGAGGATCTCGCGGGCACGGTTGAGTCGGAGGCAGAGCGGGAAGGGGGTCTCCGCATCAGACGCTCGAGCCTCGAGGGATACGATGCCGATTGCCTGCGCGTGCTGTGGCCCGCTCTGGCGGCGCGGGCGAGCGTCGTGATGGATCGGCGCGGAACCCATCGCGCAGCGGAGTTTACTATTAAGGGAGCCACTGGCGGAACAATTCAGCTCTCCGGAGGAGTCGAGATCGTAATGCGGCGCGACCATATGCTGCTGCGCCGCTGGCGTTCTGAGCCGACGGAGATTCGAGCGTGAGCAGCACCGTCAAACCGGTGGGCTCCAAGAGCGATCCGCGCCTCTCCGGAAGAGCCGTCAAACGCATTGCTTTCGACGAGGCCGCAATCGCAAAGAGAGTCACCGAGCTCGGCAGGGAGATCACGACTGCCTACCCGGACGGAGATCTCTTGGTGCTGGGTTTGCTCAAAGGAAGCTTCATCTTTCTCAGTGACCTGGTGCGACAGATTACGCGGCCGCTTCAGGTCGATTTCCTGGTGGCCACAAGTTATGGCGACGGAACAGTCTCGAGCGGCACTGTAAATCTGGTTTACGATCCCGAAACGGAACTGGAAGGGAAGGACATCCTTTTGGTCGAGGACATCATTGATTCCGGCCGCACATTGAATCGTCTGATGGCTATACTAAAGGAGCGGGAGCCGAGGTCGCTGGAGATCTGCGCGCTCCTTCACAAACGAATCGCGGAAGGGCTGCGATACAACGCGAAGTTCGTTGGTTTTGATGCACCGAATGAGTTTCTGGTTGGATATGGGTTGGATCACGCGGAGAACTTCCGCCACTTGCCGTACATAGCGAGCCTGCAGTAATGCCTATACAGATGCCTAACAAGAGTCCGAAGAAGCCGACGAACTGGAGCAAGGTCTCAAAGCAGCTCTCGTTCTGGGTTTTCGTCATATTGGTGCCCGTCGCGATCATCCAGTTCTCTGGAAAGGGATCCGACGCAGCGCCCGAGATCTCCTATACGCAGTACGATCAGGAGCTCCAGAAGAACAACGTCGACAAGGTCACGATTCAGGCTGGCCGACTGCTGATGGGGGACTTCAAGCAGAAGGTTTCGGTCAAGGGCCGTCCGGTGCCGGTGCAGAAGTTCAGGTCGCTGTTGCCGACCGAAAACTCGAGCGACGAAATCGCGCGACTGCGCCAGCACAACGTAACGATCCAGGCCGAAGATGCGCGTCCATCGTTTACGACGATCCTGATCAGCCTTTTCCCGTACCTGCTCATCTTCGGAATCTGGTTCTTCCTCTTCCGTTCGATGCAGGCAGGGGGCGCCAAAGCGTTCAGCTTCGGCAAGTCGAAGGCGAAGCTCCTGACAGGAGACACGCCCAAGGTCACGTTCGATGATGTCGCGGGCGCCGACGAAGCAAAGGTCGAGCTCCAGGAGATCATCGAGTTCCTGAAGGATCCGCAGAAGTTCACCAAGCTCGGCGGACGCCTGCCGAAGGGTGCGCTGCTCGTCGGTCCCCCAGGAACGGGAAAAACTTTGCTTGCCCGGGCCGTTGCCGGCGAAGCCGGCCGGCCATTCTTCTCGATGTCGGGCTCCGACTTTGTCGAGATGTTCGTCGGCGTCGGCGCGAGTCGTGTGCGCGATCTGTTCGAGCAGGGCAAGGCCCACGCGCCGTGCATCATCTTCATCGACGAGATCGACGCTGTCGGACGTCATCGCGGTGCCGGGCTGGGCGGTGGTCACGACGAGCGCGAGCAGACACTCAATCAGCTCCTCGTCGAGATGGATGGCTTCGAGTCGAACGAAGGTGTGATCCTCATTGCCGCCACCAACAGACCCGACGTTCTCGACCCGGCGCTAATGCGGCCGGGCCGCTTCGACCGACAGATCGTCGTCGATTTGCCCGATCTTCGCGGTCGGGAGGGAATTCTGCGCGTCCACATCCGGAACAAGCCGATGGCTGAGGATGTGGATGTGTTTTTACTCGCGCGCGGAACTCCGGGAATGGCCGGCGCCGATCTCGCGAACCTCGTGAACGAAGGCGCGCTGCTCGCCGCCCGTCGCAACCACGACAAGGTCTACATGGCCGACCTCGAGGATGCGAAGGACAAGGTCATGATGGGCGCCGAGCGAAAGTCGATGGTGATGAAGGACGAAGAGCGTAAGCTCACCGCCTATCACGAGGGTGGTCACGCCATCTGCGCGATCAAGGTCAAGGGGAATGATCCTCTGCACAAAGTCACCATCGTTCCGCGCGGGCGCACGCTTGGTGTTGCGTGGACGCTTCCGGAGGACGATCGCGTCTCGGTGACTCGGGAACAGCTCGAGGCGAATCTCGTGAAGGCGTACGGAGGCCGTGTCGCCGAGGAGCTGGTATTCGGTCGCGACCGCGTCACCACTGGTGCCGCGAGCGACATTCAGCAGGCTACCGGTCTCGCGCGTCGCTACGTATCACAGTGGGGACTCTCCGACGAGATCGGCCCGATCCTCGTTGGCGATAACGAGCAGGAGCTCTTCCTCGGCCGCGAGCTGCAGACTCGTCGCGAGGTTTCCGAGCGCACCGCGCAGCTTGTC
>CATPBD010000048.1 GCA_955652265.1 uncultured Gemmatimonadaceae bacterium
GGAGACAGTTTTCTCTTGAGCGCGGGATGAATCGGTTTAACTGATGCGATCGTCTTGCCCAGCGCGGCTCGACCAAGACGCCGAGCGGCGCGTTCCACCTCAGGAAGCTCAGGCATCTAGTCCGCGCTCAGAATCCTATGCGAGTGTCCTTCCCATTGGAAACTTGAACGTGTCCTGGTGGTCCTTGAGCGCGTCCAAAAGCTCGACCCCGGCGAACTTTCGCGCGTCGTACGCACAGAGCGCCACTACCGGGAAACGCGGAACGATCAATCGCTCGAATCCGACCCCCAACTCGATCATTTCTTTCGCTGACACCAGAAGGCGAAGCCCCCACATGTCGCCCACGACACGGAACGAGTCGACGCCCTCGTCCTCGGCCTTTTTCATCGCGGTCTCGAAGAAGCGGCACTGGGCCGCTGGGGATTTCTGGTGCGCGCTCACGATCAGCCGGCCAGCCTTGATGTCCGAGTCCAGTGAAGGGCGCTTCACCTTCATCGCTTGCACGACGTCTCCCTGCACGTCCGATGGAGCCACGAGGAAGCAGACACTCCCCTTCTGCAATCCTTCGAGCAGAAACGGCACCGCAAGGTCGAGCCGGCCGGCGTCGGTTCCGTAAATGCCACACAGGTGATTTCCGTGGATTGTCGCGAGTGGTTCGTCCTGCACCGATTCCTGTTGCCAGGATTGCACGTTCATTGATTCCCCCTGCCCGTTCGCCGGGTGTTGCGCAGTAGCTGGTTGTTCCATGAATGCCAACAGGTCGGCGCGACGAAATCGGCGCTCGCGTCGCCGGCCGATACGAAGGCATGGCAGTATGCCCTTATTCGTCCACCGGCGGAGCGATGTCTCGCTCACATTCAGAAACCGAGCCGCTTCGCTGATATCGAGGAGCTCGATTGCGTCGATCAATTTCCGCTACCTGAGTGGTTCATCCAGCAGTCCCTTTGGACCCGAAAAGCAATTTAACCTTCCGGAATCGAACCAGCCGGCTCTGCGATTCACATCATCCCTACCTGCCTAGCAAAGAGCCGTATGAGGCATGTCATTGCGTGCAGCTATGCGAGCGCCCTCTCGAGAGGATACCGGAACGTATCGCGATGCGCCTTGAGCGCGTCCAGTACATCCACCCCGGAGAACCGTCGCGCATCGTAGGCGCAGATCGTCACCACTGGATATCGCCGCGCAATGAGCTGGTCGTAAGCAGCCTCATACTGGGCGAATCCGTCCGCACTCGACTTTCTGCGCATCTCCCACGTGTCGCCGAAGACGCGGAACGACTGCGTTCCTGCCGCGACACCCTCTTTCAGCCGCTCCTCGAAGTCTTTGATCTGCGCACGCGGGTTTCTCTGGTAATCTGAGAGCAGGAGTTTTCCGGCGCTGATGTCCCGCTCCAGCGATGGCCGCTTTCCCTTCAAATGCCTGAGGATGTGTTTGGTCGAGCGCGCTGAGGCCACGAGGTAAACCATGCTGCCTTCCTGCAATCCGTCGAGCAGGAAGCGAACCGCAAGTGTGACACGACCGAGATCGCTCCCATAGAACGCACACAGGTGACCTCCGTGCGTCAGCGTGATCGACTCTTCGACCGGCCGCACCAGCGCTAGCGGGGCCGGATGCGCGCCCGCCCGACTCGAGGGCGGCGGTTGATCTTCCATGAACGCGAGCAGGTCGGCGCGGCGAAATCTGCGCTCCCGCCGCTGGCCGACGCGAAGACATGGCAACGCGCCCGCATTCGTCCACCGGCGGAGCGATGTCTCGCTGACGCTGAGGAACTGGGCGGCTTCGCCGATATCGAGCAGATCGTTTGCGTCGGTCATCCAGGGCACCTAAGGGGGTTTACCGGATAGTCCGCCTACACTCGTGGTTGTAATCTGTCGCCTTGCTGCGCGTTCAGGAATCCGCCTAGCGCTGCCCCAATTGCTCATCTATCCACAGTGCCGTTGCATAGCAAAGCATAGGCCAGGATAGGTTAGCATAGGCCCTGTTTTTGCATAACAAAGTACAGCATAGTACAATTAAGGACAGCTTTGGCGACCAACCCTAAACTACGCAGATAATGCCAAAGCGCAACGACGCTTCCACCCCCATTCAGTTGGAGACTGTACCTGCTGTGCGACTTTCTCGCTCCGTGACGACACCGATTCGCGTACTCATGCTCGAAGACAATGAAGCCGACGCCCAGCTCATTCGGCACGAGCTGCATCGAGCGGGCCTGACCACGGTTACCGAGCGAATCGACTCTGAAAACGCGTTCACATCCGCCGTCCGAGATTTTGAGCCAGACGTCGTCCTGTCGGACCATTCGCTCGGCCAATTCGATTCGTTCTCAGCGCTGGAAATACTACGGGAGGTGCGTCCGACAGCGCCCTTCATCATCGTCACTGGGTCAATCACCGGCGCGCAAAGTGTCGCGTCGATACGTGCCGGAGCTGAAGATCTCGTTCTCAAGGCTTGTTTGAGCCGCCTGGCCGCGTCGATCAGCGACGCGCTCGCGATTCGGCGCCCGCTAAACAAGCTCACTGAGCGCCAGGTACAGGTGCTCAGACTCGTCACCCAAGGACATCGGACCCGCGACATCGCGAAGCGGCTCGGGCTCAGCGTCAAAACGGTCGAGAGCCATCGCGGCGAGATAATGAAGAGGCTCGGTATTCACGACGTGGTGGGTCTCGTGCGCTACGCGGTGCGAGTGGGACTCGTGGCCGCTGCTAAGTGAACCGCGCAACTGATAGGAAATCGACAGTCCAGTGATATAGAACTGACATTTCGAACTCAACCATACGGTTGAGAATTGGGTCTATATGTCTCGGACCCCGGATGCGATTAGTGCGAAACCTACCCACTCCGACGAGCAACACCCTCCGTGTTCTCCTGCTCGAAAACAGCGAGACTGATGCGGAGCTCATTGCGCGGGAGCTGCAACGATCCAACCTGAGAGCGGTGATGGAGCGGGTCGACTCTGAGGAGGCGTTCACCGCCGCCCTCCAGAGCTTTGCGCCGGACATCGTCTTATCGGACCATTCGCTCGCCCAATTTGATTCTCGCGCGGCGCTGGAAATACTGCGCGCAGTGCGTCCAACCGCCCCTTTCATCATCGTCACCGGTGCGTTCACCGACGTGCAGACCGTAGCCGCGGTACGCGCCGGAGCGGAGGACCTCATTCTCAAGGCGTCCTTGGGTCGCCTTGTTCCGTCTATCAGCAACGCGCTCGCTGTACGGCGTCCGTTACAGGCGCTTACTGAGCGACAGATCGAGGTCCTCAAACTTGTCGCTCAAGGATATCGGACACGCGACATCGCCAGCCGCCTCAAGCTCGGAATCAAGACGGTCGAGAGCCATCGCTACGCAATGATGAAGCGGCTTCGCGTACACGAGGTCGCCGGGTTGGTGCGCTACGCCATTCGCGTCGGCCTCGTACCCCTTGAAATTGGATCCCGCGATCGGGTCAGCCCGGCCTAAGCACAACCCCTGATATCGCGACACCAACACGCGTGCTATACAAGATGGTGCAGGGTTTCTTACGCAGGTGAGGGGTGCGTGGTGAGAGAACCGCCGAAAGTCCTCACGTCGTCTGGCGGCGAAACGAAAGGGCAAGGTGTTGCTCTACCCGTGATGGTATATCCGGCGCAGGATTCGCCGCTGCTCGACGCCCTCATGGACGGCGAGAGCGTCCACCAGCTGTTGGTGGATAGCCGAGGAGACTATGCGGTCTTCATGCTCGATTCCAACGGGATCGTGGCGAGCTGGAACAAGGGCGCGGAACAGATAAAAGGCTATTCGCGCGATGAGATCGTCGGCCGGCACTTCTCGGTGTTCTATCCGGCCGAGGACCGTACCCGTGGAAAGCCAGAGCGAGAGCTGGTCATCGCCGCGCGCGATGGACGATTCGAGGACGAGGGCAAGCGCGTCCGTAAGGACGGCTCGGAGTTCTGGGCAAACGTTGTACTCTCCGCCGTGCGCGATCGGACCGACGCGCTAGTAGGCTTCGTCAAGGTGACCCGTGACCTCACCGAGGAACGCGCAGCGCGGGAGCGCGCCCTTACCAATGCTCAGGCGCTCGAGGCCGTGAACGCCGAGCTCGAAGCCTTCACGTACTCCGTCTCGCACGACTTGCGCGCGCCCATTCGCCAGATCGAGGGCTTTTCCAAAATCCTGGAGGAGCATCTGGGCAAGAGCCTCGATCCACAGGTCGAGCACTATCTCCGGCGCATTCAGGACGGCTCGCAGCAAATGGGTCGGCTCGTCGATGATCTGCTTCATCTCGCCCAGCTCGGACGGCAGCACGCAAAGCCTCGGCTCACATCATTGGATTCGCTCATTGACGAAGTGCTGACGAACTTGCGGGCGGAAATCATGGAGCGCGACGTCAAGTGCCGAGTCGGCGCGCTGCCGACGGTCGTGTGCGACCCTGGTCTGATGAAAGTCGTATTCACGAACCTGGTGTCGAACGCCGTGAAGTACACACGACGACGTGAGAAAGCAGTGATTGAGATCGGCCATGTGGTCAAAGATGGTGAACCGGTGATATACGTTCGCGATAACGGTGTCGGCTTCGACATGAAGTACGCGGACAAGCTCTTCGGCGTGTTCCAACGACTTCATCGCGCTGAAGAGTTCGAAGGCGCTGGAGTCGGACTCGCAACGGTCAGCCGGATCATTCGCAAACACAACGGGACCATTTGGGCCGAAGCGGCTCCGGATCAGGGAGCGACGTTTTTCTTTACGTTGGGCACCGCCGCTCCCGATGAGACGACCCATACAGGATGAATAGCAAAAGATCCATCCAGATGCTTCTGGCCGAAGACAACGCCTCCGATGCCGATCTCATTCTGGCATCGCTCGCCAAGGTCGGGCTCGCGGAAGTGATTCACGTCGTGCACGATGGCGTGGAGACACTCGATTTTCTCTTCTGTCGTGGCGAATATGCCGATCGCCTGCAGGAGCCATCGATACGCGTGATAGTGCTCGACGTGAAGCTCCCCAAGGTCGACGGCTTCGAGGTCCTGCGAGAGCTCAAGGCGGACGCGCGCACGCGCTCCATTCCGGTCGTCATGCTTACGTCGTCGAACATCGAGCGCGATGTCGCTCGCGGCTATCAACTCGGCGTCAACAGCTACCTGCAGAAACCCATTGACTTTGAGCGGTTTCGGGAGACGGTCCGCCATCTCGGGCTCTACTGGATGACCATGAACGAGCCACCGCCTGTGTGGTCTCGCATCGGCGCCGGACAATGAGGACCAACTCTCAGCCATTAAAACCGTTGCGCGTTCTCCTGCTCGAAGACGACGAGTCCGATGCGCAGCTCGCAATCCACGCCCTGAAGCAGTTGGACTCGGGCGCGCGCATCGATGTAGCAGAGACGCGCAAACAATTCACTGAATCGTTGGCCGGCCGTCAATACGACGTAGTGCTCGCGGATTTCGGTTTGCCGAATTGGACAGGGATGGAAGCTTTGCGGGAATTGCGTCGCCTTGGGTTCGACACCCCGCTCATTGTCGTAACCGGCGAGCTTGGCGATGAGCGCGCGGTGGAGTGCGTCAAGGCCGGCGCCGCCGATTACATCCTGAAGGCCAACCTCGCTCGCCTTCCAATCGCTGTGAAGCGTGCGGTTGAGGAAAAACGTGCTCTCGATGAATCACGGCGTGGACAGGTGGCCCTTGAAGAGAGTGCCGATCGATTTCGGAAGCTTACCGAAATCTCATTCGACGCGATTGCCATTAGCGAAGGCAGTATCATCCGTGAGGCAAACCGCGGCTATTCGGAATTATTCGGCTACGATGGTGCTGAAGAAATGATTGGTCGGCCGGTTCTGGACTTCATCGCCGAGGAGTCGCGCGCCGAGGTCGCACGCCGGCTCGCGGGCAACATTGAGGGAACTTACGAGCTGGTGGGACAACGCAGGGATGGAAAGAAGATTCTGCTCGAGGCCACAGGGAGGGCACACGCGATTGAAGGCAGGCCGGGACGCATCACCGCGCTGCGTGATATCACCGAAAAGCGAGCGCTCGAGGATCAATTCCGGCAGGCGCAAAAGATGGAAGCGGTGGGGAGGCTCGCGGGTGGGGTGGCGCACGACTTCAACAACCTGCTTACCGTAATCCTCAGCTACACGGATATGCTGATCGAGGGTGTCTCGCCGAAGGATCCACGGGCCCAAGACCTCGACGAGATTCGAAAGGCTGCCGTCGCGGCTGGATCACTCACGCGCCAGCTACTGGCATTCAGCCGCCAACAGGTGATCGAGCCTCGCCTCGTGGATCTGAACGAGGTGGTTGCGAGCTCCGAGAAGATGCTGCGGCGCCTTATCGGCGAAGACATCGAAGTTGCGACGACATTTTCATCCCGCCCGCTCACGGTGATGATCGATCCCGGTCAGCTCGAGCAGGTATTGATGAATCTTGCCGTGAACTCGAGAGACGCCATGCCGACGGGGGGAAAGCTCACCCTGGGAACGACGAGCGTGATACTGGACGCCGAGTATGCGCGCGACCACTGGCCCGCGAGTCCTGGCCGCTTCGCAATGTTGGCTGTGAGTGACACGGGCTGCGGGATGAACGACCAGATACGGTCTCACATCTTCGAGCCGTTCTTCACCACCAAACCCGTGGGAGAAGGGACGGGCCTCGGCCTCGCCACCGTCTACGGAATCGTGAAACAGAGCAGCGGCTCCATTTGGGTTTACAGCGAGCCCGGTCGGGGCACGACTTTCAAGATTTATCTTCCGCTAGTCGATCAGGTGCCGGAACAGTCCAACGGCGAGCAGCAAGCGGAGACATCGCCGAACGGGACGGAAACAATTCTGCTCGCCGAGGACGCCGCCGCTGTGCGCGTCGCTGCACGCCAGATTCTCGAACGGTACGGCTATACCGTCCTCGAAGCGCCGAACGGCACAGTGGCGTTGAAGACGGCGCAACACGCGAGCACGATCCACCTTCTCCTGACTGACGTCGTAATGCCCGAGATGAGCGGTCGCGTGCTCGCGGAGCAGTTCGCGAAACTGAAGCCGACCGCCAAGGTGCTCTTCATGTCGGGCTATACCGACGACGCGATCGTCCATCACGGAGTGCTGCGCGCGGGAACGGCTTACCTGCAGAAGCCGTTTTCTCCGGACACTCTTGCCAGAAAGGTCAGAGACGTGCTCGACTCAGGCGTCGGTAGTCGTTGACCTGAGCCATAAGAGGATTACAGTCGAGCTCCGCCAATTTGCTCTTGCGACTTAGTTCAGGCGGTCTACCTTAAACGCCTGTCCACCCCCCGTCCCGACGACATGACTCAACCCAGTCCTCGATCTCTGAAGTACGAGTACGAGCTGTACGTAGAAAATGAGATCGAGAATTATAAGGAGTCGGTGTCACGTACCGCCATTCTCAAGATTGGCGACGAAGCTGCCGCCGTGCTGCGAGGCGGCGAACAGTTCGCGATGGATGAGCTCCTGCTCTGGGCGGAAGTCGATCGCATCATCCGAAAGCGTCTCCGCATCCCGGCCTATGCCACGTGGCGGAGAAAGCGCATCAAGCTCCTCGAGGAGTACCGACGTCCCGAGCACTGGGGAATCCGGCCCGATGGAATTCTCGCGCGCGAGATCCATCCGCCTGCCGAATCGAAGGTGCTGGTCGCCGGGGGAGACATAGATCGCACGGCTCTCTATCTGGCGGCGCAGGGCTGCGATGTGACTGCGGTCGACCGCGAGGTGGATTCACTCGAGCGGGTGATGCACGCGGCACAGGCCGCCGGACTCGGTGACCGGATCCAGAGCTATGTCGCCGACATCACGGACTGGTCACCCGATGCGCCGCTCGGTGCCCTTGTCTGCACATCGGAGGCATTCAGCGGACTTTCCGTCGAAGAGCGCGGTCGGGCGTTCGAGCTCCTCCAGGGCGCGACCCGAGACGGCGGGGTTCATCTGGTCGGAACGATCGTTCGCGGCCAACGCGGTGTCTCGGTCGCGGAGCTGCGTCGCCAGTACAAGGGATGGTCGATCTCGGTCGAAGACGATTCCAGCTCGTCCAAAAGCTTTCTCGCGAGAAAAATCGCGAGCTGACCGAGTGTCCTAAGGACACAGGTGTCCCATGCCCGCGTGTCATTCCGCAACACGTCGGGCCGCCATAAAGACAGCGCTTACTTGGAAGTCATTGATTAACAACCACTTCCACACAGCATCGAACATGGCATGTCGGGTGCTTTCCATAGGCGGCGAGCTACACGTGGGACCCAATCAAAGTGAGAGCAGAATGAAAAAGGATCGTAAGGAAACAGCCTCGTCCGAGCCAATGGGCATCATCATCTCGAGGGGCGACAAGACGGAGCCAACGCCGGTCTTCTCAGCTTATATCTGGGGACCCGTGCCAGACGCGGCGACCGATTCCGCGACGAGGGCGGCCTAAGCCAGTCCGCTACTCCCGCTACTATAGGAAGGAGCAGGCCCCGCTATAATTGGCGGGGCTTTTTGCATCCTGGAGGAAACGGGTGCCAGACTCGGTACGGTGCTTGCCCGACTCGTCACCGTGGAAGAATCCGCCCCCAACTGGGAAGGAGAGCGTCATGCGCTTCTCGCGCAGCGCATCTCCGACATTGGCTTGGCGATACGGGGGACTCTACTCGAGAAGCTCGTCAA
>CATPBD010000049.1 GCA_955652265.1 uncultured Gemmatimonadaceae bacterium
AAGTGTCAGGGCGGCGACGAGATTGTCTGCAATGATTCCATCGACGATATCGGTGCCGATGAGCTGAGTCTGAAAAACTCCGTCGCCAAAGCCGGCGCGACGAAAGACATCTTCAATCGCCAACGCACACTGCGGGACGTTCGAGGCGTGCTTCAGGACTCCTACGTTCCCAGCCATGAGAGCCGGCGCCGCAAATCGGAAAACCTGCCAGAACGGGAAATTCCACGGCATGATCGCCAGAACCACTCCCATCGGCTGGAATGCAACCCAGCTATTGCCACCCTCCATCTTCACCGGCTGATCGGTGAGAAAATGCTCGGCGTTATCTGCATAATACCGGCACGCTGTCGCGCACTTCTCGGCTTCAGCAACGCCGGCTCCGATCGGTTTCCCCATTTCGAGCGTCATCAGCCGTCCGAGCTCTTGACATTCTGCATCCAGAATTGCGGCGGCTTTCCGCATGCTTTGCGCGCGCTCTGAAAATGTCGTGCGCCGATGTTCCCGATATGCAGCGGTCGCGCGATCGAGACACTCGCTCACCCGCGCAGCGGAGAACGGTTCAAAGGTACGAACCGTTTTTCCGGTAGCCGGATTGATGGTCGCGATTGCCAATGCTACCTCGCGTTGTGGAGGTCGCGCTGAGCGGTTCTGACCACTGGTCGCTTGGGGTCGCTCAAGTCCATGTCCTGCCAGCGAACTTCGTAAACTGAATAAATACGTCGAGCGCGCAGAAAGCGCTTGATGGGCCGCACCAGAGTCCACGCCGACGACTTTGGCGGCGATTTCAGCAGGTCGCGGGAAATCTGGCGCAGGCTCTCTTGAGAGAGCTCCAGAGTCTGGCGACTGTATTTATCGGGTGTGGCATGCCGGAGCCAAGCATCTCCCACCATCACTGCCGTACCCAGCCAAGATTGAATGGAATCCATCTGCTCCGCCGGCGTCGGAGATTTGCACGCCGCGACAAGGGCAACTGAGATGACGAGCAGCCTTTTCACGCGCATCTGATTTACATTGTTGTCCTATGCCCAAAACCCAATTCCGCGTCCTGCTCCTTTCACTTTTCGTGCTCGGCAGTTTCGACACCGCGCGCGGGCAATCGCCCGTAAATTCTGCACAAAACCTGACACCACCACCGCCAGTGCGGCGGGAGTTCAGAGGAGTATGGGTGGCAACGGTCCAGAACATTGATTGGCCGTCGGAACCCGGGCTGTCGACGCGCCAGCAGCAGCAGGAGCTGCTCGACATCTTCGATCGGGCCGTGCAGCTCAGGCTAAACGCGGTGATTCTGCAGGTTCGACCGGCCGCCGATGCGTTGTACGCATCGCCCTACGAGCCCTGGTCGGAATACCTGACAGGTCAGATGGGACGCGCGCCGAATCCGTACTACGATCCGCTCGAGTTCGCCGTCAATGAAGCGCATCGGCGCGGTCTCGAGCTGCACGCGTGGTTCAATCCCTACCGCGCGCGCCACCCATCGAGCAAGTCCGCTCCATCGCGGAATCACATCAGCGTCACGCATCCCGAGTTGGTGAAGCGATACGGGAACAACCTGTGGATGGACCCCGGTGAGCCCGCGGTTCGTGAGCAGACCATCCGTGTCGTGCTCGATGTCGTCAAACGCTACGACATCGACGGTGTTCACATCGACGACTACTTCTATCCATACAAGGAGAAGAATTCGCGAGGGAACGTGATCGACTTTCCCGACGCGAAGAGCTGGCGACGGTACAAGGCCTCGGGTGGACCGCTATCAAAAGACGACTGGCGTCGAGCCAACGTCGATAGCCTGATCCACCAGGTTTACGTCGGCATCAAAGCGAGCAAGCCGTGGGTGAAGTTCGGTATCAGCCCATTCGGCGTCTGGCGTCCGGGATATCCGTCGATAACCGAGGGCAAATTCGATTCATACGCCGAGCTTTACGGTGATTCCCGCAAGTGGGTGTTGAATGGATGGGCGGATTACTTCACGCCGCAGCTTTATTGGCCGATCGACCGTCCTGATCTGAGCTATCCGGTTCTGCTGCAGTGGTGGGTGGAGCAGAACGCGAAGGGCCGCCACATCTGGCCGGGGAATTACGTTGACAAGGTGACAGGCACGCCGTCAGGATGGCTGGCAGAGGAGATGCTCAATCAGATCGCGCTGACTCGGGCTCAATCCGGCGCCACAGGAAATGTGTACTTCAGCATGCGCACTCTGATGGGAAACGGCGACAATCTCCCGCAGAAACTCATGTCGGGTCCATATGCGAGCAAGGCACTCGTTCCGGCGTCTCCGTGGCTCGACAGCGTGCCACCACTTTCTCCAATCGTGCGCGTGGGTAGTGATGCGGTAACGCTCTCCAGCACGCTCTCGCTTCAGCCTCAGGGGACTGAGCCAGTCTGGCTATGGCTCATTCGCACGCGTGTGGGAAACGACTGGACGGCCGATGTCGTCCCGGGTATGCAGCGGTTTTACATGCTGCCGCGACTCGCGGGTGGTGCGTACGCGGATGCCGTGAGCGTATCAGCGGTGGACCGAAGCGGGAATGAGAGCGCGCCGGTGATCATGGCATTAATTCCCGCGGCTCCGCGCTAGTCGCGCATGGTCTACCTGTCTTCGCGCTTGAGCGATGCGGAGTTGATGCAGTAACGCTGGTGGGTTGGCCCGGGCCCATCGTCGAACACGTGTCCCAGATGCGCATCGCACTTCGCGCACAAGACTTCTGTGCGTCTCATGAAGAGGCTCGTATCCGATTCGGTGCGCACATTTTCGTCGGCGACTGGCGTTGTGAAACTCGGCCAACCTGTGCCGGAGTCGAACTTCGCGTCGGAATCGAACAACGGCGCGCCGCAGCACACGCACGTGTAGGTACCGGGCTGCTTGCTGTCGTGGTACTCACCGGCAAAAGCGCGCTCCGTCCCCTTTTGTCGCGCAACGCGATATTGCTCGGGGGTGAGCTCTTTACGCCACTCCTCGTCGCTCTTCTTGATCTTGTCGCTCATCTAGTCGCTCTCTGACTGTCGAGCAGTCGGGATTGCACCGTGAAAGCATTTGCGGTTGCGGCACCGGGTGTGGTGTTATCAAAGATACACCAGGACGAAACACTCAGGCCCTTTTTTGGCGGCAACGCGAGCGATTCGTGTGGAATATCCGTGCGCAACATCCTAGCTTGTGCCCTATCACCTTGATCGACGGTTGAGCAACCACGCACCGATCGCGCCAATGCTCTGCGATAGGTGAGGGATGCCGCGTGTCACGACTAACACGACAAGCCAAGTCCGAACCGCGCATACTGTCCTCGACAGTACGGCTCGCATGCGGGCCCGCGTTGGCGGCAATCACTCTCTTGGCCTGCTTTCGCTCTTCCGCTGCGCTTCGTCCCCCGCACCGTATCAGCTACTGGGAAGCGCTTGCCGAGCTGCATCCTAAAGAAGCCGTCGAAGCCGCGCGCACGGAGTCCGAAAAGACGTTCGCCGAATCCCTTCAGGATCTGATGGAAGGAAACATCGACAAGGCAGAGCAGGGATTCGGACAGCTGCGCCACACAGCGAACGATTCCATCCTTCGTGTCGGTTCTAGAGTGATCTATACGGCCACTCTCCAGTATCAGGAAAAGTGGGAGACGCTTGCCGCGCTGAGGAACGAGCCGTCCCAACCCACCGCTGATCGCACCGATAGCGCTAGCATCGAATTGTGGGCGGCGGCATTCAAAAACGTTCCGCCGAAGACACTCGACTTCCGCTCCGCGTCTATGCGGCTGCCAATGACGGTCTCGGCGGTGGGCACGCCGCTCATTCCGGTGAGGATCAAAGACAAGGTTTACAACTTCTGGCTGGACACGGGATCGAGCATGACGATGCTGGCGTCCGATGTCGCTCGAGATCTGAACATTGTGCCGCTCGTTCCGGACACGTTGGAGATCGTCACGAGCACCGGCAGAGTAACCGCCAATCCATCGCTCATTCCAGAGCTGCAAATCGGTCAGATCGTGGTCCGCAACGCGCCGACCATGATCGTGGATGAATCGATGATGCAGGTGCGTGAGGGCAGGCCGATCGAAGAAACCCAGCGGATCAAAATCGACGGCATCATCGGCTTCGATATCATTCGACAGATCGATCTCGAGGTGGATTACGGTGACGCCACGCTCCATCTCCGGAATCCGGCAACTTCGCGGCACATCGCGGATCGCAACATGTTCTGGGTCGGTCTTCCGGTGGTACGAATCACCACCGCGAACGGAATCGCATTGCATTTCGGACTCGACACCGGGGCGCAGCAAACGTTCGTGACCGAGACGCTGCTCGACAAGCTCCAGATCCAAGCGGCAAGGGTGGAGAGTCGACGGGTTGGGGGGTTGGGCGGCGAGATTTCTCTGCGCGCGCCGGTGCTTTCCGATTTGCGGGTCCTCGTGAGGGGATACCCGATATTGTTCAGGGGCGCGGTCGTGCGGGCGCCGGTGTATCAGGTGCTCGCTTCACTCGACGGAGTTTTGGGCGGCGACATCTGGAACAGCGGAATTGTTCGGATCGACATGACCAACGGCATATTCGCTGTGAGACGGCCGCCGACTGACTAACCAGGCCGATCGCTTGGGCTCTCTCCCGGTTTCGCTAAGGGGAAATACTAGTTAGGTTATTAGCTAACATGCCGAGCGATCGCCCTTTTCCAATCGCATTTGCGGTAACGCCTCGCTTCGACGTCTTCTACGCGCTGTACACTGTGACGAACAGCGCGCCCTCAGTGCTCGAAAGGTGGAAAGTGAGGGCAATCATGCGCCTTCCCCGCGATTTCGAGCGCGTTGCGAAACGAGTCGCGCCCGTCCCGCTCTTCTGGCCGTTACTCGCCGACGCATTGCAGCGAACGCCCGGCGAAATGACTTTCGACGAGATCGTATCCAATCTCCGCGAGATGCCGGTAGAGGATCTCAAGTCGAACGTCCTGTCGGGAATTTTTCACGACGCCGCAACGGTTCGACTCCTGGTCGGTGGAAAAAAGAATCTGCGCCAGGTGCTCGTCAACGATAAGTCGGAAGGCGCAGAGCTGCTCACCTATTTTGGATTGCGTCCGTACGACGCGAGCTCGCACGCAGTGAGGGCGATGACAATGCTCCTCTCGCACCCCGAAACATTTCGGGATGAGCTCGCCTTGGTGCTCGAGCGATTCTGGCAGACCGGATTCCGCCGGGATTGGTCGGCACTTGAGCCGAAGATGCGCGCGGAATCGTTTCGCATGAGGGATCTGGAGGAAGAGTTGCCACTCGAAGAGCTGACACGCGATCTCAGGCTTCCCGTGGCTTTCGACGCAAACGCACGCGAGCTCCGTCCGAAGAGCGGCGCGCCTATCCCCTACGATCGGATCGATCGTTGTTTCATCATCCCATCAGCGTTCAACACCCGACGGTGGTGGGCGAAATACGAGACGAAGACAGGACGAGTCAGTCTTTATTTCCCGGTCCTGCGCGATGCGACGCCCGCCAACGGAATAGTGGCGGATGATTGGGACATGCGCGCCAGCACTGCCGGTCCACGCTCGTCGATAAACGCCGAGTCGGTGTTCCGAGCCCTCGGTGATACGACGCGCTATGCAATCGCGTCGATTCTTGCCCGGACGCCAACGACATCCGCGGAGCTTGCACGCAGTCTGAGGGTCTCGAAGCCGACGATCACGCATCACGTGCAAGCACTGCGGCGGGCGGGCCTAATCACCGATACCCCCGCCGGCGGGTCGACGAAACTCTCGCTCAGCAGAGAGACCGTGGCCGCGGTTTCGGAGGCTGCTATGGAGCAGCTTTTCTCCTCCACGGGCGACTTGCCGCTAGTTACGACCAGGAAACGGCGCACCAGCTGAGCTCTCCACGCCTCCCAAAACTTTTTAAACCTTTTTCCCGTATGGTGGGTCTAAAGAGTTGAAGCCTGGAGTTCTCCAGCCGATGAGAGCTACTGGTCGAGCTTGTAGGACGGGTGGGCCACCAGTAGCCAGCCCCGTATCCTTTGGGATACGGGGTTTTGTCGTAAGCGGGTCCGATTGAATGGTTCAAGGACCCTGACAGCTGCGGGATATCCGGTGTCCATGATGACGAGGCCCTGGCACTTTCAGCGCTCTCGCGCCCACGATAGGTTTGCGGTTCACTACGGGAATGCCGATGGAGCCCCGATGCCGGAAGTGTTCGGAAGGAAAGTGCTCGAGGGGAAGACCGCGGTCATCACTGGCGGTGGAAGCGGGATCAATCTCGACATCGCGAAGCGTTACGCGGAGCATGGATGCACGGTCGCGCTGATCGGGCGCACCGCGGAGAAACTTGATACTGCCGCCCGGGGAATTCGCGAAGCAGGAGGGGCTGCATCCGGACATCCGGCCGACGTCCGGGACTACGATGCCCTCGCTGCCGCAATCAAGGGTGCGCGCGACGCGCACGGCGAAATCGATCTCGTGGTCTGCGGCGCTGCGGGCAATTTTCCCGCGCCGGCGCTCGGCATGTCCGCCAACGGATTCAAATCGGTGGTGGACATCGATCTGCTGGGCACGTTCAACACCTGTCGAGCGGTATTCGAGCATTTGAGGCGGCCGGGAGCGTCCATCATCAACATCTCGGCGACGCAGGCGTTCACACCGATGCCCATGCAGGCGCACGTGTGTGCAGCGAAGGCAGGAGTGGATATGCTGACGAAGTGTCTCGCCATCGAATGGGGACCAGATGGTGTGCGCGTGAACTCGATCGCTCCCGGAGCAGTTGATGACACCGAAGGAATGCTCCGTCTCGCCCCGACGCCGGAGATTCGAAAGCAGCTCACGCGGAGCATTCCACTCCAGCGCTTCGCTACCAAGGGGGAGATAGCGGATCTCGCGCTTTTTCTGAGCAGCGATGCGGCCAAGTTCATCACAGGCGCGGTCGTGGTGTGTGACGGGGGTCAGTCACTAGCGAGCCTGGGAGTCAACATGATGGCCGCGATGCGGCCGCGCGCGTGACCGAGATCCGTCGCCTCGCGATTTTCTGCGGATCGAATCCTGGCGCGCGCCCGGATTACATGGAGTCAGCGCGCTCGCTCGGCAGACTGCTCGCTCAGCGCGGGATCGGAATCGTGTACGGCGGGTCGAATGTCGGTCTGATGGCGGCGCTGGCCGATGCAATGATGGACGAGCTCGGCGACATAATAGGTGTGATTCCGCGGATGCTGGTGGAGCGCGAGGTGGCGAACAGAGCGCTCACGGATCTGCGCATTGTCGAGTCGATGCACGAGAGAAAGGCGCTGATGGCGGAGCTGGCGGATGGCTTTGTCGCGCTGCCGGGCGGTATCGGCACGCTCGAGGAATTCTTTGAGACATGGACGTGGGGTCAGCTCGGGATGCACGCGAAACCGTGTGGATTGCTCAACGTCGCGGGGTATTTCGATCCGTTGCTGGAATTTCTGGATCACGCGGTCGCCGAGAAGTTCGTGCGTGATGTGCACCGCGCCATGGTCGTGGTGGAGAGCGACCCCGCCGTCCTGCTTGCCCGCTTCGAGTCCTACGACCCGCCGCGTATAGTGAAGTGGATCAACGCGGGGACGATCTAGATCCTTTTTGATGCGCTTCGACTGTTGTCACTGTTTGAGGTCGGCGACGGGCGAAAGATCAACTCCAGGTAAGCTCGTCGATCGAGCGCGGCCAATCCTGTTTCAGGAGACGGGAAAGCGCGCGGTCGGCGAGGAGCTTTCCTTCGGTTTGGCAGCGCGGACAATAGTTCGTCTCGTTGTCGGCGTAGCGGATCCTTTGCACCGGCGTTCCACATACTGGACACGGTTTGCGGAACTTGCCGTGTACGGCCATCTCCTCGCGGAACGCGGTCACCTTGGCGGGGAAATCTCCCTTTGATTCTTTGCGCAAGCGGTCGACCCACTCGATCAGCGTCGCTCGTGTAGCGTCGAAGAGGCGCTGTATTTCGTCTTCGGTAAGCCGCCCGGTGTGCTTAATGGGCGAGAGCTTTGCGCGGTGGAGAATCTCGTCCGAGTATGCGTTGCCGATTCCGCTGAACAGTCTTGGATCGGTCAGCGATCTCTTCAAAGTGTGATTCTCACGTGTCAGCCGCTCGGTGAATTGCGTGAGATCGGAATCCAGTACTTCGAGCCCGCCACGCTCGAACTGCTCGAGCGACTGCTCTCCGCGCACCAGCCAGAGCGAGGCGCGACGCTTCGTGCCCGCCTCGGTCAGGATCAGCGTGCCATTCGTGAAATCGAATGCAGCGAGGCCGACTTTTCCCGGCACCTTACCGCCTGCTGGCACCCAGCGCAGTCGGCCTGCAATCATCAGATGGATAACCAGGAATAAATCGTCCTCTAGCACGACGACGATCCGCTTTCCCATTCGCTGTAGCCCGATTACACGCTTTCCCTGGGCGGCACTGATCGGCGGGTCGACGGATCGCAAGAGAAACGGTTTTGGGATGCGTGTTCGCTCGAGCGTCTGACCAACGATTCGTGATTCTAGCGCCTCGATGTAAACTGTGATGTCAGGAAGCTCAGGCATCCTTTACCTGTGTCGATCTCCCATTGCCGCCAACACGTAACTCAGGTTGGCGGTGCCATCCATGATCGGCTCGTTGGTGGAGTAGTCGCCCACATCGTCGTGATAGACGATGAAGCCCGTGTTGTATGGCGCGTACTCATCAGCGTCGTGCAGCTTGATGCCAAGAAGATTCCTGTAAATCGAGGAATACACCGGCCCATCGAGCAGTGCTCCGGTCAGCTCGACGTGCATCTCCTTCGCGACGACAGAATGGGGATCGCGCGCGAATACACCGTCGTGAGGCAGTCCGATCACCATCGACACGCCCCACGGATTCGCCCCGAATAGCCAATCGAGCGCAGCCTGCTCGTATTCCCGGAACTGATTGTCGCCGGTCATTTTCCGGTACAGGTACGCCTGGGTAGCGAAGGAGCCCATCAGATTATTCGAGCACCAGATGAATGGAATCCCGATCCGAAATCCGTTGTCGGCCCGCGCTACGACTGCAGCCAGGCCCCTCTTATAGTACTCGGCGACGATCCTGCGATCCGAGACTTTTGCAGCCCGCCAGATCTCGTAATGGCCGTTGTTGTGCCACGGATACCATTGATAGTGCTTTGCCGTGTCGGAGCCCATCCACGGCGTCACGGGCTCACGTGAAGCGTAGTCGAGGGCGTCGCGCAGATAGGACCGATTACTGGTCAGTGCGTAAAGCTCCGCCGCGGCGAGCTCCATGTCGTCGACCCAGTTGTCTTCCTCGTAATAGTACGGCGCTCGGCCGGGCGCTCCCTGACAAACGCCCGGGGATCGCTTGCCAATCGCGTAAGCAGCGACCGCTCTCTGGCGGAGCCTGGTCGCAAACGCTGGATCCTTCCCCTTGAAGATCGACGCGGCGAGCGCAAATGCGGACGCATACTTGCCGGCCGTCGAAGCGAATCCGTTCGACCTGTTCTTGTACTTGAAGAGTCCCTGCGGCCTTCCGGTGCACGGATACACCGGACGTTCCTTTCCCTTTCCCCAGCCGTAGTCCGACGTGTCCGTAGTCGGCAGATCCCAGTAGGTATGATCGCGATCGTCGCCGAGCTGGTTGTACATCTCCGAATCCGACGGAAACATTCTGACGAGCCACTCGAGACCGTGACGCGCTTCGTCGAGCACGTCGGGCACGCCGTTGCTACCCGGCAACCCGCGCGAGTCGAATTGATCGGCAAATGAGTGCGGGTGATCGCGATACGCCATCATCATCACAAACGTCGCGTTGGCGGACGTCATCACGTACTGGAGATAGTCGGAGGCATCCGCCCAGCCGCCCGTTA
Source organism: uncultured Gemmatimonadaceae bacterium (assembly GCA_955652265.1). GTDB lineage: Bacteria > Gemmatimonadota > Gemmatimonadetes > Gemmatimonadales > Gemmatimonadaceae > UBA4720. Next base: position 9,781 of record CATPBD010000049.1, read on the forward strand.
CCGGAACGAACTTGCCCGCGCGCGCCGAGTCATCGACGACGATTCCGTCATGCGTATGGACAACAGTGCGAAAGAGCGGGTTGTATCCGGAGCGCTGCTCTCTCATGTAGTAGAGCAGAGTGTCCGCGGCACCC
>CATPBD010000050.1 GCA_955652265.1 uncultured Gemmatimonadaceae bacterium
ATCCTGATGCGAGGGTTACTGCAAAAGAACGGGTAGGTGTGTTACCTGCAAAAGAACAGGCGGGAGCTGACAGAGGCGTAGATGTTAGTTGTTAGTTCACTACGCCCTGACTTTACTACTGGCGTGATGGCACAAGCAGTTGCTTCGAACGCCTCCGGGATAAGTCAGGGCGTAGTGAACTGAGAACTAACATCTACGCCTCTGGAAGCTCCCGCCCGTTCAGTTGCAGTTGGTTTTTTCTTGCCCGTTCACGACCATTTGGATAGCTTGTGAATTACTTCACAAGCACGAGTTTGAAGCGGATAGCGGAATCCACAGTCAGACGCCTTTCCCTTTATCTGAGCTTTTTGGAAGGGATCGAGCGCCAGGGTCTCAAGACTATCTCGAGCGACGAGCTCGCGCGTCTCGGTGGGACTACGTCCGCGCAGGTGCGAAAGGATCTCTCACTCTTCGGATCCTTCGGCAAACGCGGGCTCGGCTACTCAGTTCCTGAGCTGTCCGAAAAGCTGCGTGAGATCCTCGGCCTCGGGAAGCAGTGGCGCGTCTGCATCATCGGCGCCGGCAAGATCGGAGCGGCCCTCGCCCGCTACCGTGGATTCGCCGACCGAGGGTTCATTGTCACGGCTGTCTACGACAGCGACCAAGCCAAGATCGGAAAGCGGTGGGATAATCTCACTGTGCGCTCCATCGCCGAGTTGGAGAAAGATTCGGCCAAACAGGACTTCGACATTGCCGTGGTTGCGACCCCCGCGGAGAATACTCCCGCGGTGGTGAAGCAGATCGTCCGCGCGGGGATCAAGGCCATTCTCAATTTTGCGCCCGTGCAGTTAGCCGTTCCCGCCGACGTCACTGTGCGCAATGTGAACATGGCGATGGAGCTCGAGGGGCTCTCGTTTGCTCTCAGTAATCGGGGAGACTGAGAGCTAACTGCAGTGTCGTTCAAAGCAACTCGAACAATCTGGCAAAACCTTCCGGGCTGACCACCTCCGGCCGCGCAGCGGGGTCGATTCCGGCCCGCGAAAGGACAGCCAGGGCATCCTCGGCCGACATCCCTCTTATGGTGCGCAACGCTCTCTGCATCTGCTTACGTCGCTGCCCGAACGCGGCTTGGACAAAGGTTCGAAACGCCGGCAAGGATTCAGCGCCCACAAGGGGCGCGGCACGTGGAGTCAGCCTGATCACCGCGGACTCTACCTTGGGTGGTGGCTTGAACGAGCTCGCCGGCACGCTCAACACGTGTTCGGTATTCGCAACCGCCGCCACGTTTACCGACAGCGCCCCATAACTCTCCGTGTCCTCTTTGGCCGTCATCCGGTCGGCGACTTCGCGCTGCACCAGAAACACCGAGCGCAGCGGGATCGGCGGCTCCAGCGCCTTGAACACGATCGGTGTCGTGATGTAGTAGGGCACGTTGCCGATCAACAGAAAATCCTCTCCGGCAAGCGCGTGCAGATCGGTCTCGAGCACATCGCCCTGAACGATCTCGACGTTCGCGCGGCCCCGATACTTCTCGCTCAGCTGCTCGGCGAGGGCGCGATCGATCTCCACCGCGACGAGTCGACCGCTGCGCTCCGCGAGAATGTCGGTGAGCGATCCGCGGCCGGGTCCGACCTCGATCACTGTGTCGGCGGTCGTGGGGGCGAGCGCGTCGACTATGCCCTCAAGGATTCGTTCGTCGGTCAGGAAATGCTGTCCGTACTTCTTGAGCACCGGGGGATGACGGGTGCGGTCCCCTCCCCGCGGCGCGCGCGGCACGATCAGCTCCGCGCGACTACGAGCGTGAGATCGTCCCGGCTGGGCACACTCCTGGTGTGCACCTCCACCATTTTGAAGACCCTCTCGACGATCACCTTCGTAGTGTTGTCCCGGTTCTCACGAATGAGCTCGAGTACTCGCTCTTCGCCAAGACGCTGGTCGCTGCCGTTGCGCGCATCGCTGATGCCATCGGTGAAAAGCACCAGCAGATCCTTTTTTCTCACCCACGACAGCGATGCTGAGTTCGGGATCTCGTCGATCATGCCGAGCGGCGGGTTCACTGCGGCCAGTCGGGTTACTGTGCCCTCTTCGCTGACGACGAACGCATGCGGATGTCCGGTGTTCGCGTAGGTGAGTTTCCCGTTCTCTGGATCGACGACACCGTAGAAGAGAGAGATGAACATCTCCGTCGTCTCCAGCTCTTCACGCAGTGATTGGAGCAGCGCGCCAAGCATCCTGCCCGGATTGATGAAGTTCTGGGCGTGAATGGCCGACGCGCTCATGGCGAGCGCCATGATGAGCGCGGCGCGATAGCCGTGACCGGAGACGTCGCCGATCATCACGCCGGTCGCGCCATCGCGCAGCTTGAAGAGCTGATAGAAGTCTCCGCCGACGCTCTCGGCAGGTATGACGCGCGCGGACACCTCCGCTTCGGGTGACACTCCATCCGTCGACGGCAGAAGCTTCATCTGCAGATCGTGCGCGAGACTCATCTCCTGAAGTAGGCGTTGCTGATCGAGGGATGCGCTCACGAGTCGCGCGTTCTGAATCGCGGTGCCGATCTGTGTCGCGATCGCAGTCACCAGCTTCTGATCGCCGGCGCTGAAAGGTTGTCGCGACCGGCGGTCGGCGAGGTTCACGACGCCGAGTGGCATTCCTCCGGAAGGAGTCGTCCACATGATCGGCACGGATAGCATCTCACCGCGACCGTACGGGGATTCTTTTCCGAAAGTGACGCCCTTCCCCACCACGATCAGCGGATGCTGTGTGCGAAAGACGCGGGCGGACACGCTGACCGGATCGTCCGCGTTGATCGGCGGAATGTCCGATTTGGGAACGCCGAGTGCGGCGACTGCTTGCAGAGTGTTGGTGCGCGCGTCGTGGACGAGAATGGACGCCACTCTCGCGCCGACCGTCTCGGAGATCTCGGTGAGAATCGTCGCCGCTGCGTCTTCTAGCGTGACGGTACGGCCGAGTATCTCGCCAATCGTGTAGAGGAGATTGATCTCCTCGTACCGCTCGGCCAGCTCCGTTGCGGCGTGCTCGACTTCGAGCGCCGCCTGGGTGAACTGGGAGACGACCGGCATGAGCAGCTTGATGTGGCGCTCCTCGGGAGAGTACGAGGGATCGCACGGCCCCACCGTGAGCCAGATTTTCTTGACGGACGGGACGCGCGTCACCAGCTGCGTTCCGAAGTTAGTGGGGACCGATTGGCCGGGCTCGTCCGGGAGGACGTCCGGCATCTGCACCTTCGGACTCGACCGCGCGATTACGGCCGGCGCGGAGCGCCCGTCGCTTCCCCACACGGCGGCCTCACAGTGCGTTCCTTCGCGAAACGCAATGAGGACCGCCTCGAGCTCTTTCACTCGCGATACAACGTCAGGCGGACGACGTTGCCTTTATCGCGGAAGCTCTCCACGCGGTCCATCAACTGCCGCATCAAGAACAGCCCGCGGCCTTCCTCTCTGGTAAGGTTCTCATCGGTAGTGCAGTCAACCGTGCACTCGTCGACGTCGAATCCCGGTCCCTCATCGACGACTTCGAAGACGAGATCGGTGTCGCTGATGATCGCCCTGACCCGAACCTGTTTGCCACCGGCAGCTTCGTTCCCACGCAGGATGGCGTTGGAGAGCGCTTCGGAGAGCGCCACCGGAATGTTGAGAGAGCATTTGGCGGGTGAAATCTTGAGCTCGCGGCAGCGCTGCCTCGCGAGCTCTACTACGCCTTCTATGTATTCTACGTCGCTCGGGATTTGTAGATCGAACGCGACGCGCGATTCAGCCATTAAAAACTCTCTAGAGCGCGCTCCCGTGTGTCGGAGATCTGGAACAGGGTGTCCAGCTTGGTCAGCTCGAACAGCGTCTGGAGATCATCGTTGAGATTGGCCAGACGGAGCTCGCCGCCCTGCTCGCGAATCTTCTTCGACAACGAAACGAGCACGCCCAGGCCCGAGCTGTCGATGTAGCCGGTCTGGCTGAAATCGATGAGGAATTTCTTTTCACCCTTCTCGAGCTCATCGAGGACCTTCTGCTTGAGCTCCTGACGATTTCCGACAATAAGCTGACCTTCGACGTCGACCACTACGACTTCTGTCTGTTTCTTAATCGAGAAACTCATTCAGATGATCTCCAGTGTGGATCGGACTGCTCAAGGCGCGTGTTCCCCCTCAGTGCGCCTGCGGCCGATTGCAGTGCTGCAATTGCGGCCACGTTAATAATGTCCTCTCGCTCGGCGCCGCGCGAGAGATCGGCGACCGGATGCGCGAAACCTTGAAGAATCGGTCCCAATGCCTGCGCACCGCCGACCCGCTGTACCAGCTTGTAGGCGATGTTGCCCGCGTCCAGCGACGGAAAAACTAATACGTTGGCTCGTCCAGCCAC
>CATPBD010000051.1 GCA_955652265.1 uncultured Gemmatimonadaceae bacterium
CTGGTCACCTGGTGGATGGACATAGCCGATCATCCCCTCGCGCTAAGCAAGCCCCAGGCACAATTCCTCATTCCCGCTCCGCTGACGAGCCGGCAGGTGATGCTGTTCAAGCTCCTCACAACCCTGCCTGTCTTGCTGTGGAGCTCGCTCGTCATGGGCATCATTTTTCGCGGCGGATTTTCTCCGCATGCCGCTCAGAGAATCCTTACCGCTTTCGTCATCATCAGTGCGCTGCAATTCCAGCGAATTGGGGCCGCGCTCGCACGCACGCCAACGCATGACGGTGGTACTTCGCCGCTAATTATCATCGTTGCAGTAGTGCGGATGTGGCTCGTGGCCGCGACGGTGGTTGCTGTCGCACAGATGGCGTCGGTTGCCGCCGAGCACGGGCTGTTCGGATTTGACAAGATGGGGATTCCACTAGCGCTTGCCTACCAGCTGCCATGGTCGCTCGTCGCGTGGCCATTCCACGCACTGCTCGCTCCCGCATACGCGCAAACTCTGCCCGCATTCGCTTCAGCGATCGCTGTCGCTCTTCTCATCGTGGCGATCGAGGCCGCCCTCGTCTTGCAGGCGGAGCCCGAATGGGACCGCATTGGAATCGCCCGCACCCGACAGGAGAAACTCAATGCTCGGGGATCAAAGACGCGAAGCAGAAGCTCGGAGGGCTCCCTGTGGGAGAATTATATCATCGGCCTCTTCAAGGGGCCGGCGGCCGCGATCACGTGGAAAAATCTGATCGCGAGCAAACGCCTGCAGATTCGGCGACCCGGATTGCTGTCCATCGGCGTTCCGCTCGTTCTCGCCGCGGTTCTGCTGCCCCCATTGCGAGCCCAGACGGCATTGGCGACCGGTATGGCTGGTGCATGGGCGGGAATTCTGCTCTTCGTGGGACCCCAATACGTGCGCAACGATCTGCGACTCGATCTGCCGCGGCTTCGGCTACTGCGTACCTATCCACTTACCAGTATGGAGCTCTGCGTCGCCGAGGTCGGAGCGAGCGTCGCCGTGCTCCTCATACTGCAGTTCGTCATGCTGATCCTATCGACCCCATTGCTTGTTTTCAACCCGAAACTAACGCTAGGTGCGGGACGCATTCTGGCCCTAGCGATCGCCCTTGCATGTCTGCTTCCGGGGATGACTGCGATGAATGTCTCTGGGCAGAATCTCTTCGCGGTCGTTTTTCCCAAGTGGACGACGCTCGGCACGAAGAAGCCGAGCAGAACGACGAATCCGGGACAGGTTTATTTCTCTCTGCTGATCTCGGTGGTTGTCTTCCTTCTCTCGATGATCGTTCCGGCGATTGCCGCAGGCGGGGTCGCGTACCTGGTATGGCCGTTCGGCTATTCGGCCGCGATGATCTCGGCCGCGCTCGTGGCCGGCGCGATCGCGCTCGGTGAGGCCGCGCTGGTTCTAAAGTGGATGGCTGCGTTCTTTAATCGCGTGGATCTCGCGTCGGTTACCGGCGAGTAGAGCGCTCGCGAATGCATAGCGCATCGTTCGGTGGAGTCGCGGCCGCGATCTTACTCGCCACTCGGTTATTGTCAGCTCACGAGCCGGCACACGGCCAACAGCCATCAATCCTGGTCGTCACCGTGATCGATTCCGGCGCCCGCTATCCGCTCGTCAATGCCGACGTGATCGATCTCGCCACCGGCCAGCACAGGTTCACCGACGAGCGCGGGCAGGCGCGGGTCGCCTGGCCGAGCGATGGTCAACTGCAGCTGCGAGTTCGCCAGGTGGGATACCAGCCCGTTAAGCGCACGTTACGGCAGGCGACCACATCCGACGGTGCCACAACATTCGCGATGAACAAAGTCGCGTACGTGATCTCAGCGGTCAGATCCACCAGTCATTGCGCCACTCCTGCCGATTCCGCCTCACTCGATGTGTCGCTGTCCGAGCTCGATCAGCTCAAGCAGGCGGCCGAGAAGTACGATCAGTTCCGTAGACTCTTTCCGTTCGACGCGACCGTTGAGCGTCGAACTGCGGCGATTCCCCGGAACGGAATCGTCAAGCGGATCACCACGGCCAGGGAGAAGTTCCGCTCTGAAAACTGGGAGATGGCGTACCGACCGGGCGATATCATCGAATACGAACGGGGCGGCTTCACCGTTCCCATTCTCTTTCTCTCGACCCTCGGCGACTCGGTGTTCTGGGGGCATCACTGCTTCATCGCCCGCGGAGTCGAGTGGTACCAGGCATCACGCGTCGTGCGCCTCGAGTTCTCTCCCAGCACCGATGTAACCGGCCCCGACTATGCTGGAGCGGCGCTTCTCGACTCGGCCACCAGCTATCTCGTCCGGGTCGACTTTCACCTGGCCAACCTCGGTAATCGAAACGGGCCGAAGAGGCTGGAAGGCTACATCACCTTCATGTCGCCTTCTCCTTTCGTGATGATGCCGGACACGACGGCGGCGATATGGTGGCTGCGAAGCGTCAGCGATACCGCGTGGGGAAATCCGGATTACGCCCAGCGTCTCAACGTTGAAGAGCTCAAGTATCGAAAGGAGACGCCGCCCGGGTACGAGAAGGTCAAACAGTAGGGGCAGGGGACAGAGTCTGGCCGACCCCGACCAACACCAATACCTTTTCCGTCCGACCAAAAACAACAGGAGCCGCAATGCCGCAATTTCTCATCGAGCGCCAAATCCCCGGCGCCGGCAAACTCTCCAGCGACGAGCTCAAGTCGATCTCGCAGAAATCATGTGGCGTGCTGCGCGAAATGAATCGCACCGGGAAAGACGTCCAATGGGTCCAGAGCTATGTCACCGGCGACAAGATCTTCTGCGTCTACAACGCCCCGAACGCGAAAGCGGTGAAGGAGCACGCGGAGAAGGGCGGTTTTCCCGCCAACAGCATCATGCCGGTGATGCGCACCATAAGCCCGATCACCGCCGAGACCGGCTGATCTCTTACTTTCTCCTGACTTCGATCACGCCACTGGTACCGCCCTGCGACCCGAATCTGCCTCCTGCCTCGGTACTGCTGTAATAACGGACATTGGCTACCTGACTGGCATAGAGGTTACGAAGCGAGTCGAGTTCGCCGTACAGGTGCCCGTCGACGAATACCACCGGGAACTCGTTCGCTCGGGGGCTGAAGGTCGTCCCACGCGAGGTCAGCCAGTTCGGACGCAGGCGTGATATGGCGTCGTACAGAGTCCCGACGTCGACGTTGGCCGCGGTCATCTCCTCGGCAGTCAGGAGGGTAGCGCTTCGAGCCGGCGGTGTAACTGAGGTACCGGATGTGCCGCTGGCAGGGGCACAGCCCAGAATGGCCGCGACTGCAATCAGATGAAGATATTTGATCGACATTTTATTGTTCTCCCAGTTTGGCCAGCGCATGGGTCATTTCATAGTTATCTCGATGGCACCCGACGAGCCCTGCGTCCCGTACTTCGTGGCAGCGTCGCTCGCACTGTAATACCGGATCTCGCGGATCTGGGACGCTACGATGTTTCGGAGCGACGAAATGTCTCCGTACTGCTGCCCGTTGACGTAAACGGTGGGGTAGTCGCTCGTTGCGAGGTTGACCGACGTGCGCCCACGGGACCTGAGAAAGGTCGGACGCACTCTCGAGATCACCTCGTACGCGTTCGCGGCATTCGAAGCCGTAACCTCCTGCTCGGTGATCAGATTGGAATCGTGGCGCACGCCGGCCGCCGTTGTGCCGGTGGTCGCGCACGCGATCGACGCGGCAAGCGCGCCAACAAGGAAATTGATGCGCATCATCTGCCTCCCAGTTTTGACAGGGCGGCGCGAATGATCTCCGCCACCGACTTTGAAGGTGCACCGGCATCGAGCGCCGCGCGAACTCCACGGTCCGCATCCGCGCTGGAATAGCCAAGAGAGACGAGCGCGCGCAAGGCGTCGTCCGCCGCCGCGCTCGGCGCCGCCGCCGAGGTTCCGGTGGTTTCGCCCAGCCCGTCCAGCTTGTCCCCGAGATCGAGTATGAGCCGCTCGGCCTTCTTTCTCCCCACCCGAGGAACACTCTGAAGGGTTGGGATATCCTTCTCGCGTATTGCCCGAATGAGCCGTGTGGCCGATAGCGCCGACAACATCCCAATGGCGAGCGCGGGTCCCACGCCATTCGCGGTGAGCAGCTTCTCGAACAATCGCTTCTCGAACACGCTCACGAATCCGAACAGCTGCCAGGAATCCTCCTTCACCACGAGCGATGTGTGCAACGTCACCTCCTCGCCCGTGCGCGGCAGCGTCTCGTAAACGCTGAGTGGAATCGTCAGCTCGTAACCGACGCCTCCGCTCGTCATCACCTCGAGCGAGTCGAGGTCCTTGGCAACCAGCTTCCCTTCGATGAGCCCGATCAACGGACAGAAAACCTGATTGGCTCGATCTTCGGCAGATCGGGCGCCAGCGCGAAGGCGAGCGCGGCAGCCACGCCATCAGCCGCATCGGTTGGTTGCGGCGCCGATTTCAATCTCAGTAGTCGCATCACCATGAACTGCACCTGGACTTTTGTTGCTGAACCCGTACCCGCTACTGCCTTCTTGATCTCCGATGGCGGGTATTCGTGGATCTCGATTCCCGCCTGCGCCCCCGCGAGCAGTATCACTCCGCGCGCGTGGCCGAGTACGACGGTAGTGCGCACGTTGCGGGCGTAGAAGATGTCTTCGATGGAGAGAATCGTCGGCTTGTGCCGGCGAATCAGCTCTGCCACGCCGTCGTGGATCTCCGCCAGTCTTTGCGCCAAGGCATCGCGCGGCCTGGTGCGAATCACTCCGCATTCGACGAGTGTCAGCGGATTCCGCCCTTCTTTGCGAACTACCCCGTAACCAGTGACCGCGGTGCCCGGATCGATCCCAAGGACCACGACGGGTCCGGACTCACGCACCGGTCATCTGCTCGACGTCCATGTCGAAGTTCGCCGACACTTTTTGGACGTCGTCCAGGTCCTCGAGCTCTTCGAGGAGCTTTATCACCGACTCAGCGTTCTTCCCCGCGACGTGCACGGTGCTCTTGGGAATGAAGGCGACTTCCGCCTCGACCATCTCGAATCCGGCCTTCTCGAGCCCGGCTTGCACGTTGTGCATCGAGTGCGGATCGGTCGTCACGATGTACTGCTCGCCCTCGACGGTGAAATCC
>CATPBD010000052.1 GCA_955652265.1 uncultured Gemmatimonadaceae bacterium
CATGTCGACGGCGCCCTGGTCGGCCCGGCCGTACACACCAGTGCCGCCGGGGGGAAGATCACCGCGGATGGCTTTCAGCTCCGACTCGATGTACGTGAAGATGGCCGCCCGGGTGCTCTGCTGCGGTGGCGTCGAGCCGAGTGGGTCCGTTTCCTTCACGAGCGGGATGTTCCCGAAGAGATCGATCCCGTGCCAGTAGCTGAGCGCACGCAGGAAGCGGGCTTCAGCGCGATACAGATGCACGTCGGTCTGGATCTGGCCTGTTTGGCCGCGGGCCGCGAGCTGCGCATCGGTCGACTGGCGAAGGAACTCGTTAGCGAGCGACACCTGGAAGAACACTCGGCTGTACATCGCGCCGAGGAACTGATTGGACGACGACCAGAGCTGAGTGTTCAGCTCCTGCACGCCGGCGTCATTCCACGCGATCACACCCTCATCGGTGGGGAACTCCTCCATCTGCCAGTACAGGCGAACGTATTGGGAGAATCCCTCGTCGATTCCCTGAATGTCCGCGTTGCCGGCAGGACCGCTCTGACCGGTCACTGCGAGCCCCGCGTACAGCTTCGCGAGGAATGCCTTGTAGGAAGATGGGTCGGTGAAGATGTTGGCGGTTGTGACCGTGCTCTTCGGTTCAACCGTGAGGTCCGTGCACGCCGCGGCGGCAAAGAGAACGACGACACCGATACAGGTTTTTCGAACATTCATTGACATGGCTCTATTCCTTCTCATAGCCTGAGTAAACAGGAAGCCCGCGCCTCGGAGTGAGGCGCGAGCGTCGATTCGCGTGCGTTCAGAACCCAATGTTCGTCCCAAGCGAGAACGTCCGGGAGCGTGGGTAGATCGTGTTGTCGATCCCGTTGATGCCCGCTTCCGGATCGACGCCAGTGTAGCTCGTGATGGTGAATACGTTCTGCACGGTCCCCACGATGCGCACCTGGCGCAGCGAGGACAGGCCGTGGAAAGTGTAGCCCAGGGAAAGGTTGTCCATCTTCAGGAACGAGGCGTCTTCCACATACAGGTCGGAGAAATATTGCGGGGTGACGAAGCCGTACTTCAGCACCGACACGTCGAGGTTGATCGGCGCGGGCCCCTGGATCGCACTGTAGTGTCCCAGGTTCGACGCCACGTTGTTGTAGATATAGTTGCCACGGTTCGCCCGCAGCGTGAAGCTCATGTCGAAGTTGCGAAACCCCAGCTGCGAGGTGTGCCCGAAAATCCATTTGGGCGCGGGGTTCTTGTAAGGTACCCGGTCGCTCTGGTTGATCACGCCGTCGCCGTTGATGTCCTGGTATAGCTGGATGTCGGGCAAGTTACCCGTCACCGGCTTCCCGTCCGCGCCCGTTTTGTGGCGATAAACCAGGAAGGAATTGATCGGATAGCCCGGCTGGAACACCTCGATATTGGTGCCGACGCCGCCGGCGATCCCGCCCGTGAGAATCTGCTCGTTGCCAGCCCCGACTGCGTTGATCCGCAGCAGTTTGTTGCTGTTCGTCGAGGCGGTGAAGCTGGTGTTCCACGTGAGGCCTCGGGCTCCTTCAAGGATCAGGGCGTTTAGTCCGAGCTCGAATCCACGGTTCTGGAGGCTCCCGATGTTGGTCGTGAGGTAGTTCGACAAATTGGTGCCGGCGGCGATCGGGACGTTGAAGATGAGGTCCTTGGTCTTCTTGAAGTAATAGTCGATCGTGCCGGTGAAGCGGTTGTCGAAGAGACCGTAGTCGAGGCCCAAGTCGTTGGAAGTGGTCTGCTCCCACCTGATGTTGGGGTCCGCGGCGCTCGGTCGGATGGTCGCGATGAACTGGTTGCCGAACTGAGCCTGCGCCTGGCTGCCACTGATCGTGTAGGTCGAGAAGTACTGATAGTTGGCGAAGGCCTGGTTTCCGTTCACACCATACGACGCGCGCAGCTTCAGGTCGGAGATCGGTGTGAAGCGCCTCATGAACGCCTCGTCCACGACGCGCCATCCGAGCCCGATCGAGGGGAACACGCCCCACTGGTGCGTCGGACCGAACCTCGACGATCCGTCGCGGCGGACGCTCATCGCCAGCAGGTACTTGTCTCGCAGTGAGTAGTTTACGCGCCCGAAGAACGACGCGAGCCTGCTTTCATCCTGGGTGAGGAAATTATTCTGCGTAGTGGCGGAGGGGATTCCATTGGGGCCGAGTAGGTTCGATGCGAGTCCTTGTGCAATGAAGGATGGATAATCGCCGCGGGCCCGCTCGTACGAGTAGCCGGCCGTGAGATCCATGTGGCTCTGGAGCTGCTCGACGAACGACGGCGCGTAGGTCGCGTAAGCGTCGAGCACCGTGTTCACCTGCGACGGACTGTTTCTATAGAAGGTGCCGCCAAGAGCGTTCACGATCTGACCACGGTCCGTGCTAGGACTAAAAGTCGTCCGGTCCGCCTTCGCGATGTCGTAGCCGAGGTTAAGCGTTGTCGAAAGCCCCTCGAGGAATGGCATCCGATACGTCCCCTGCAGGTTCCCGAGACTCCGGTACGTCGTCCCCTGATCCGAAATCAGCGCCAGCGTGCTCAACGGGTTCCCTGGAGCAAGAGCGTTGGCATACTCATAGTAAGTACCCGAGCTGGTCATGATCGGCTGCGTCGGCGCGAACGCCGCGGCGGATCCCAGCACGCCATTCGGTGTGAACCAGTCGTCCGAGCGCGCGCCTTTCAGGTCTGCCTGGATGTTCAGCTTGTGGTCGAAGAGTTGATCGTTGTAAGCCACCGCGGTGGACAGGCGCTTGATGGTGCTCCCTTGCAGCACGCCGCCCTGATTCAGGTAGCCGACCGACATACGGTAGTTCATGTCTTCCCGATTGCCGGCGATGGCGAGCGTCTGGTCCTTTCCGGGGGCCGACCTCTCCACGGCATCGAGCCAATTGGTGTTGGCGCTTCCGAGCAGGGCTAGGTTCGTGGGAGCATACTGAGTGACAGCCGCGCGGAACTGTGTTGCATCCATGAGGTTCGGCCCGCCAACGACGCTCGACCGGGACACGGATCCGTTATACGAAATCTGCTGTCCCTGCTTGCCGGACTTCGTCGTGACGATGACCACACCGTTGGCGCCGCGTGATCCATAGATGGCCGTCGCGGACGCATCCTTCAGGACCGTGATGGTCTCGATGTCGTTGGGATTGAGGAAGTTGAGCGGGTCGCGTCCTGCGGAGACACCTCCGCCGATCTGCAGCGGCAGGCCGTCGACCACAAAGAGCGGCTCGTTACTGCTCGTGACGGAGCTTCCTCCTCGGATGCGAATCGAGATTCCTCCGCCAGGCTCATTGGAGCCCACCACCTGCACACCCGGAACCTTGGCCTGAATGAGCTGTTCCGGGCTGACCACGCGACCCGGGTTGAAGTCTTTCGTCGTGACGGTCGCCACGGAGCCCGTGAGATCTCGTGCCTTCTCTTCACCGTACCCGACTACCACCACCTCGGTGAGCATGCTCGCGGATGGCTTGAGCTGGAAGTTGGCGGTCGCCGATCCGCCCGGCGCGACGACAACGCCGGGCGCGGAATCTGGGTTGAACCCGATTCTCGTGGCGCGAAGCGTGTAGGTGCCGGGCTGCACCGAGATGGTGTACCGCCCATCGTCGCGCGTGTCCGCGCCGATCGATGTCCCCGGGATGACGACGTGGACGCCGGTGATAGGCGCCCCTTCAGCCGACGTTACCCTGCCGGTGATGCTCCCTGTCTGCGCCAGCGCGGAGCCCGCCGCGAGCACGCTTGCGATCGCACTAACCAACCCATTTCGCCACATCGTGTCTCCCCGAGATAAGTAACGCGTAGCAGTCGCCGCGCACGGGCGACTGCCGGCTCGATCTAGAGTCGTATTCTGGCCGAGCCATGTAACCCGCGCCAATAGTGGGATGGGGAGCGAAAAACGTCCAGACCCAATTTGCTGGCGCTTCGATTCTCAGTCGGCCATCCCGGTTGATCGGGATCGAGAAGCAACTGAACGGGCGGGAGCTGCCAGAAGCGCAGATGTTAGTTGTCGGTTCACTACGCCCTGACTTATCCCGGCGGCGTTGGAACGACTGCCTGTGCCATCACGCCACTATTGAAGTCAGGGCGTCGTGAACTCAAGACTGACATCTTTGCCATTGAAAGCTCTCGCCCGTTCAGTTGTAGTTCTGTAGTTCAAAAAAAAACAAAAAGGGACGAGCGCGCGAGCAGCCAGCGATGCAATTGTTTATGTTGGCGGCACGCGGCAAAGTGTGACTATCTGTCGCAGAGTTGGGCTGCATACACATTGACCTCTCACCCTGACAGCAGAATGACAAAGACCCTCGCCCTCACGGCACTGGTCATCGCGGCCGCTTGCTCACAGGCTCCCGCACCCGCTACCGGTACCAGTCCGCAGCGATCCGGAGCCAACGATAGCACCCGCACTTCCGGTGACAGCGCCCGCGGCGGAACTGGACCAGCGCAACCACGTCCCTACAATCGCGTCATCACTCGCGATGCGAAGACCCGCCGCGGGATGTTCGCGGTGCATCGCGTGAACGACAAACTCTACTTCGAGATTCCGAACAAAGAGCTCAACAAGGACATGCTGCTCGTCGGCCGGTTCACGCGAGCGGCGGCGTCCAATCCACGCTTGCCCGGTGGTCAGTTCGGGAGTTATGGCGGCGATCAGTTTGCCGAGCGGACCCTCAGGTGGGATCGCAGCGGAAACCGAATCATCCTGCGCTCGCCGTCGTTTGCGATCGTCGCCGACACGAGCGCTCCAGTCTACCGGGCGGTAGAAGCCGCAAACTACCCGCCGGTCATCGCCGTGTTCAACGTCGAAGCGTTCGGACCTGACAGCGCCGCGGTGATAGACGTCACTCGGCTATACACGACGAGCATCCCGGAATTCGCCGCCATCCGCGGGACTCTGGACGAGCGACGCTCGTTCGTCGAGAATGCGCTCGCCTTCCCCGACAACGTCGAGATAGAAGCAACGCAAACAGGAACCCCAACGCCAGCGGGGCCTTTTGGCGGCGGGGGTGGCGGCGGAGGACAAGCCGCTCCACAAACAGCGCAGAGCGTGCTCGCGCACTGGAGTCTCGTCAGACTCCCCGAGCACCCGATGACACCGCGTCGATTCGACGAGCGGGTGGGATTCTTCTCGATCGACCAGGTCGATTTCGGAACGACCGAACAGAGATCCGCAGATCGCTCGTACATCACCCGCTACCGGTTGGAGAAAAAAGATCCGAACGCGGCTCTCTCGGAACCGGTGAAGCCGATCATCTACTACGTCGATCCGGCGACACCCGAGCAGTGGAAGCCGTGGGTCAGAAAGGCGATTCTCGATTGGCAGCCCGCGTTCGAGGCGGCAGGATTCAAGAACGCGATCATCCCCATGGACCCGCCGGCGAACGACCCAGATTGGTCGCCGGAAGACGTTCGCCATACCGTGATTCGCTGGCTCCCTTCGACGATCGAGAATGCGGTGGGTCCGCACGTCCACGATCCGCGAACCGGCGAGATCCTCAACGGCTCGGTGCGCATGTTCCACAACGTGCTCAACCTTCAGCGCGACTGGTATTTCACCCAGGCATCCGCGCTCGATCCGCGAGCGAGGACGCTGCCTTTTCCCGATTCGCTGATGGGGAGGCTCCTCGAGTTCGTTGTCGCGCACGAGATCGGGCACACCATTGGCCTTCGCCACGACCAGTTAGGGAGCTCGACGTATCCGGCGGACAGCGTTCGCAGCGCAAGCTGGGTGCACCGCATGGGACACGCGCCGTCGATCATGGACTATTCCCGCTTCAACTACGTCGCGCAGCCCGAGGACAACATCGAGCTGGCGGACATCGTCCCGAGAGTTGGTCCTTACGACAAGTTCGCCATCATGTGGGGCTACACGCCGATCCCGGGAGCGCGCACACCCGACCAGGAGAGAACGACTCTCGACCAATGGTCGCGGATGCAGGACACGATTCCCTGGTACCGCTTTTCGGAGAACAACGAGGGCGGATTCGGCACCCAGAGCGAGGCAGTCGGTGATGCGGACCCGGTCAAGTCCACCGGCCTCGGCTTCCGGAATTTGCGGCGGGTTGTCACCTACCTCTCTTCGGCGGCGACGCGCCCGGGCGAGGACAACGATGACCTGCGGGAGCTTTACGACCGCACCGTTCAGCAATGGGCGACGGAGGCAAACCACGTCACGACCGTCGTTGGCGGCGAGCTGGTGCAGTACAAATCGGGCAGCCAATCCGGCGCCGTCTACACGCCGCTCTCGCGCGCACGACAGCAGGAAGCAATGCGCTTTCTGGACGAGGACGTATTCCAGACACCTGGCTATCTCATTCAACCGGACATTGCGCGCAGGATCGAGGCTGGAGGAATGATCGCGCGGATCACCAATGCGCAGTCACGCGTGTTGGGGAGCCTGTTGAACGACGGCCGCCTGAACCGGCTGCTCGAAAACGAAGCGCTCGTTCCTGCTAAGGGTGCCTCTTACTCGCTCGCCTCGATGCTCGATGATTTGAAGCGCGGTATCTGGACCGAGCTGTCGCAATCGCGCGTCGCGATCGATCCTTACCGGCGGACGCTGCAGAATGAATTCCTCACGCAGATCGATCGCAAACTGAATCCACCCGGTCCGGCGGCCGTACCGGTTCCGCAGTTTCCGGGATTTACTCCGCCCGCGCCGCTTCTCGCCGACGCCAGGAACGAGTTGAGGGGCGAGCTCGTCTCGCTTCGCGCGGAGATACGAAGAGCGACTCCGCGTGCGGCTGATCGCGAGACCCAGCTTCACCTCGAAGGGGCGGATCACCAAATCGGGGAAATTCTCGAGCCCAAGAAATGATGCCGCAGGAGAAAGTAAAACGGGGACAGCGCTAGGCCGTCCCCGTTTTACTTGTCAAGCTGTATCAGCTCTCGATCTGCTACAGCTTAGACGCAGATGATGACACCAGTTGCGTTGGAGCAGGTCTTTGGCGACAGCGAATGAGTTGCGGTCGCACTCCAGGTTTGCGGCGGCCCAACAGCTATCGCGACAATCGTTACGTTCTGCGACGGGGTGAAGCCCTGCACAGGCGATACGCTCGTCGCGGTACCAGAGAAATAGGTACCGTTGTTGTCGGCGGCATACTGCTCTTCATACGTCGCGAGGTTACGAAGGTCAGACTTCATAGCTGCCACATACGCCTTGTCCTTCGTGTTCGCAAACTTCGGAATCGCTATCGACGCAAGAATGCCGATGATGACGACCACGATCAAAAGCTCAATGAGTGTAAAACCCTTTCTGTTGCGCATATCGATCAGCCTCTGCAAAAAGCGGTGGATTGAATCGCCTCGATTACGGGGCCGAGAGTGTGAAGACAACGGGCAAGCTGTACGTACCTGGGGCATTACTGGGCTGCGTGAAACCGGCTGCCCATACGGTTTTGAAGAAAGCCTGTGCGGAGGCGCCGTTGGTGGCGCCCGCTCCCGATAGAAAGAGCGCATCGCTCGAGCTCAAGCCGACGTACGGTCCAGCAACGGCGTTCGACCACGTCAGATCGCTGATAGGCTTTGTGCCGCCGTTCGATCCGACGTAAGTCCAGATTCCGGCGGCATTCGTGGTCTTGATGTTGAGGTTCCAGCTGCGGTTCGCCTTGATGGTGAACACCGGGCCGACGTCAGCGATCAGGGCCCCAAACTC
>CATPBD010000053.1 GCA_955652265.1 uncultured Gemmatimonadaceae bacterium
CCGCCCAAAGTCACATAGAGCGCGCTATTATAGAAAGCGTTGTTCCACACCTCGTAAAACCCAATGCACACATCGAGTGGCCGCGGTGTACTAACAGCTGCGGAGTATTGAGTCTGGAGGTCGCGCGCGAGCGCGCCGGCTGACATTGCGACGTCGCGCACACCGCCTTCGACGAAGTATCCGGTGAGCGCGGTCTCGGCGAAGACCGCAACGTCCGGACGCGGCTCGAGGGCATCAATCTGGGAGAAGATCCCGGCGAGCCGCTCGATGTTGGCGGTATAGTCGCCTTTTCGCGGCTTGAACTGAACTACGACGAGATGAATAGAGCGATCCATCCATCTGAAGTTGCCATGACGCAGAGGTACAATCAACCGTTGCGCGCTCTCGTGGTGGCGATGCTGCTGTTGGCGCCAGCGTCGGCGAGCGCCCAACAGCCCAAGACGAGCGACACGGAGCCCTGGACGATCGTTCCGGTGCCGCAGGCGTCATTGGTTCTCGCGCGTGACGGCTCCCTCATCGGAGAAATCGGCAAGGAGATTCGCACCAGCGTCTCCATCAAGACTCTGCCCAGGTACCTCCCGCAGGCATTCGTGGCCGTCGAGGATCATCGCTTTTATCAGCACGACGGAGTCGACGTCGTCGGAATAGCCGGCGCGCTCAGGGACAACATTTTCGGTGAGCGGCGCGGAGCGAGCACGATCACGCAGCAGCTCGTCGGCAACATGCATCCCGACATTATCGATCGCACCGACATGAGCCTCGGGAGAAAGCTCAAGGAGCAGTCCGCAGCGCGTGAGATGGAGAAGCATTACACCAAGGAACAGATTCTCGAAGGGTATCTGAATCAGATTCCGTTCGGCCACGGCTGGTATGGCGTCGAGAGCGCTGCGAAGCACTATTTCGGAAAGAGCGCCTCTAAGCTTTCGCTCACCGAAGCAGCGGCTTTGGCGGCGATGCCGAAGGGGCCGGCGCTCTATGACCCGCTCAACTACCCCGATCGCGTCCGCCAGCGCCGCAACGTCGTGATCTCTCTGATGGCCGATCAGGGGTTCATCACCCAGGCTCAGGCGGCGAGCGCGCAGGCGGCGCGGCTCGTCACGTCGCCGAATAGCGGATACTCGGCGTACTCGCCCTGGTTCGTGGATGTAGTGCGCATCCAGGCGCTGCGCGCGGGGATTCCGGTAAATCAGGGCGGGTACCGGATTTACACGAGCCTCGACCCGGTGCTCCAGAACGCCGCCATCGGTGCGCTGCTCGAGGAGACCGCCGCCGTTGAATCGCAGCCGGATTACGCGCATCCCAAATACCCGGGAAATCGCGCTCGACTCCGACGCGGACGACTGACTATTTGCAGGGAATGGTGGTCGCGCTTGACCCGACGTCGGGAGATGTTCGCGCGCTCGTCGGCGGACGTGACTACGGCGACTCGCAGTTCGACCGCGCTGTAGACGGGATGCGGCAGCCCGGATCGTCATTTAAGCCGATCGTTTATGCCGCGGCGATCGCGGACAGCATCACGCCAAACACGATCTTCGCCGACACGGCTCTCTCGATTCCATTGGCGAATGGGACGGTCTATCAGCCTGAAAACTCCGATGGCCAGTATCTGGGTCCACTCACGCTTCGTGATGCGCTCGCCAAGTCGCGCAACGTGGTTGCGGTGCAGCTAGGAATGAGACTCGGAATGGATTCGATCGCGAGCCTCGCCCGCCGCATGGGACTCAGCTCGAAGATCGCGCCATACCCGTCGAGTGCTATCGGCGCGTCAGTTGTGCAACCGCTCGACCTCGTCGCGGCTTACACGACGTTCGCCAACCTCGGAACACCCGTGGAGCCGAGGTTCATATACCGTATAGAAGACCGGAATCGCAAAGTGGTGTTGACGCGCGGGGTGCAGGCGCTGGAGCCCGCGCTCGATCCACGCGTCACCTACGTCGTGCGTGACATGATGCGCGACGTCGTGGAGCGCGGCACCGCGTCGAGCATCAGACGCTTCCTGCCCGAGTCGATACCCGTAGCCGGAAAGACCGGCACCACCAACGACAACACCGATGTCTGGTTCATCGGTCTCACGCCCGACCTAGTCGCGGGGGTTTGGCTCGGCTTCGATAAGCCGACGTCGATCGCCATCGGCGCCGCTGGAGGATCGATGGCGGCGCCCATTTGGGGAAAGATGGTCGCACGGTATTACGCGTCGCAGCCACAATTGGTCGCGTCTCACGCCACTGAACAGTGGATGCCGCCACTCGGGGTCATAATGGGCGACGTCGATCGCGCAACCGGGGAGCTGGCGACGGACCAGACTCCGCCGGAGCGGCGCTACACCGAGTATTTCGTCGAGGGAACGGAACCGCCGCCGCTTAGGGCGGATCCGTGGAAGCTGTTTGGCTGGGGGCCGATCATCTACTGAGACGGGCTCCAATGCGCTCCTCTCTTTATAGTAGCAAAGCGTCAGACGAAGACTACGCCTCCCCTTTCATCTCCAGGGAGGTGGCGGATTCCGATCCCCAATATTATGTTCGCGGCCCACCTCGGATTGCCCGAGCCACCTGTGAATAAGCCTTCCGCCGCATTGCAGGATGAAGAATCGAATCTCGTCGCGCGCATCCGCGGCGGCGACGAGGGCGCATTCGAGTCACTGTATCTGGGGCATCACGACGAGCTGTGGCGGTTCGCGTATACATA
>CATPBD010000054.1 GCA_955652265.1 uncultured Gemmatimonadaceae bacterium
AAGGGAATGGTCGATCGCGGCTTCACGACCTTCAAGGAATTCATGATCTATGAGTCCGAAGGCTGGCAGTCGGATGATCGAGCGATGTTTGGCACCCTCGAGAAGATGAAGGAATATGGGACCATGCTCCTTGTACATGCGGAGTCGGCGCGCGTACTCGATGAGCTCATTGCCCGCCACCATACTCCGGAGCTGATGAAGAAATACGGAGCTCGGTTACATCCGATGACGCGGCCCAACTTCATCGAGGCGGAGGCGATCCAGCGCGCCGTGCAATGGTGCGAGGCGACGTGCGGACAACTCTACATCGTTCACATGTCCACCGGAGAGGGGGCCGACATAATTCGCGCGGCGCAGGCGCGGGGTGTTCCGGTGCTGGCCGAGACTTGCGTGCAGTACCTGGTGCTGGACGACTCGGTGTTCGAGCGGGAGGATGGGCATCTATACGCGTGTTGTCCGCAGCTCAAGAAGCCAAAAGATCTCGCTCGTCTCTGGGAGGGACTGAGGAGGGGTGAGGTCTCAGTCGTATCAACCGACACCTGCACCTTCAACCGCCAGCAGAAGGCGATGTGGAACGGCGACTGGACCAAGATCCCCATGGGAATGCCAGGTCTCGAGACGCTGATGCCGCTTACCTACACTCATGGCGTGCTGAGCGGGAAGATCAGCCTGGAGGAGATGTGCACCAAGCTCTCGACAAATCCCGCGAAGATCATGGGGCTCTACCCGCGCAAAGGCGCGATCCAGATCGGCGGAGATGCGGATATCGCGATCATTCATCCGAACAAGACAACTCCTGTAGATCCCGCCAACATGGAGACCAATGCGGACTGGTCGCCGTACGAGGGATGGGATCTCGCCGGTTTTTCGCGCACTACACTTTCGCGTGGAGAAGTGATAGTGGACGACTATCGCGTCGTTGGGCGCGAGGGCCGGGGGCAGTGGCTGCCACGTAAGACCGCGGGCCTGGCATCGTGACGTCCGTGGCCGCGGGCGCGACCTACGCGCCCGAGGCGGTTTCGGTTCCGGAAGACATCCGGGCAAGTCCTCTCTGGAACAAGGATCTGGCGCCGACGCCGCTGTCGCGGCGCACGTGGTCCACGTACAACATCGCCGCGCTCTGGATCGGAATGAGCGTCGTCATCACCACCTATACCCTCGCGTCGGGGCTGATGCAGGAAGGGATGACATGGTGGCAGGCACTCATGACGATTCTCCTCGGCAACGTCATTGTGCTCATCCCGATGATTCTCAACGCGCACGCGGGAACGAAGTACGGGATATCGTTCCCCGTCATGTGCCGCGCGAGCTTCGGAGTGCGCGGGGCAAACATTCCGGCGATGCTGCGCGCCGTCGTCGCCTGCGGATGGTTCGGCATTCAAACATGGATAGGCGCGCTCGCCCTCAACACGCTGTTCGTCGCCGCGTGGCCGCGCTGGAGCGCGATTACGGGAGGAGTGGCTCTGGCGTTCGCGCTTTTCTGGCTGCTCCAGGTCGCGATCATCGCGAGGGGAATCGAAGGTATCAAGATGCTCGGCAGCTACGCCGCACCCTTTCTCCTGTCGGGGGGAATTCTGCTGCTGCTGTGGGGGATTCGTCATGGCGGAGGACTGGGTCACATTCTCGTGGAATCGCAGCGGCTGCAAGGCAAAACTCAGAACGTTTCGTTCTGGAAGCTTTTCCCGCCCGCGCTTACAGCGAATGTCGGCTACTGGGCGACACTGAGTCTCAACATTCCGGACTTCACCCGGTACGCTAGGAGTCAGCGGTCGCAGGTCACCGGTCAGGCGCTCGGACTGCCGACGACGATGACGACGTTCGCATTCATAGGCGTGGCGGTGACGAGTGCGACGATCGTGATCTTCGGCAAGGCGATCTGGGATCCCGTCGTGCTCGTTACGATGATTGGCGGACCGGTATTGATAATTTGTGCGGCGCTGGTGGTGCTCGCGGCCCAGCTGCACACCAACATGGCGGCCAACGTCGTTTCTCCCGCCAATGACTTTTCACACCTCAGCCCGAAGCGCATAAGTTTCGTCGCTGGCGGAATCATCACCGCGATCATCGGGATCCTCATGATGCCGTGGAAGCTGTACGCGGGCGCAGGGGCGTACATCTTCACCTGGTTGATCGGCTACTCTAGCTTGATGGGCGCGCTGGGTGGAATTCTCATCTGCGACTACTGGCTGCTGAGAAAGCAGCAGCTCGACGTCGACGATCTATTCCGCATGAACGGACGCTACAGCTACTGGAGCGGGGTGAATCCACGCGCGGTGGTGGCGCTCGTTCTCTCGATTCTTCCCGTTGCGCCCGGATTTGTCCGGGCAGCTATAACACCGAGCGGCAGGGTTGCGCACCCGAACATTTTCGATCAACTCTACTCGTACGCCTGGTTCGTCACGTTCGGTCTCAGTTTTCTGATTTACTGGCTGCTGATGCGCCGCCAGACTGTCGCGCACGTCACTACAAAATCATAGGGAGAGAGCTGGATGCCTCGTGTCGTCAAATGCGGTCTGATTCAGGCGTCGAATGCCGGCTCGGTCGACGAGTCGCTGGAGAAGATTCGCGAAGCGAACATCGAGAAGCACATGAAGTTTCTCGACCAGGCCGGAAAACAGGGCGTGCAGATCGTCTGCATGCAGGAGATTTTCACCGGACCCTACTTCTGCGCTGAACAGAATACGCGCTGGTACGACGCGACCGAGAGGATTCCCGACGGGCCAAC
>CATPBD010000055.1 GCA_955652265.1 uncultured Gemmatimonadaceae bacterium
GAGTCGGAGTCGGGGTCGGGGTCGTCGGTCCAAGGGGCGTGTTCGTGAACTCGAGCGCTGTTCGCACCGCTTTGGCAATCCTTTCTGCGCTACCGATGGCCTGAATGTGCATGTACATCACTCGCGGCGACTCACCCAGCAAATGATTGTGAAGCGCCGTCTGGTCGACACCGTTCTGTTGTAGGCTTCCCATCACAGCCGTGACCTCATCCTGCAGCAGGACGAGATCACCCATCACCATTGCATGATCCGCGATCTGCTTGAACGCGACCCACGATCCAAGGGCGAGAGCGGGCTTGAGCGTGATTGCGCTTATCGTAACGTTGAGATCGCTGCGCGGAAAGCTGAACCTGATGACGTCACCCGGGTTGCGGGTGCCTTTCCGACCAAGCGCATTCTCGACGGCGCTCCAATCGGGCAATGAGGGCCGCTTTGTGCGTCTGGCTTGAGCAGCTGCGCTTCCTGCAATCGCTGAAGCAACACCCGAGACAAGGAGAACGCGTCCAAGAAACGCGACTGCGGAATTCATAGTTTCTCGTGCCAGGATAGAATGTAGAACGATGGGCCAGGCACGTATTAAGAGGCGCCGGTCAGAATCGAACTGACGAATAGCAGATTTGCAGTCTGCCGCCTTACCACTTGGCCACGGCGCCGAGCAACAAAGTTATTGGGTCCTGAGGCTCCAGAGCAATCGGGCCACAAAGATGCCGAGCGCCAATCCAGCACCGGCGATCAACAGCAGCACGACCAGCGCGAGCGCCACGAGTCCGAGCACGTTGTGTCGCTTCGGCGGGGTACTCCCGGTCGCGGCGAGATGGCGCTCCAGCAACGCCACATTCATCATGTTCGACTTCCACGCGGCGTCGAACACATCGCCCACTGCCGGAACCGCGCCGACCACTGTATCGATTCCCACATTCACCAACATTCTCGCCAGGGTGAATGTCGGCACCTCCAGGCGCACTGCTTCAAGAATGATGAAGCCCGACAGCACCGCGCCGATCATATCCCCGATTCCTGGAATCAATCCGACGATCGGATCGAAGCCGATCTTCCACCTCGTCCCGGGAACAGGAATCGAGCTGTCGAGCAGACGCGCCAGCACGCGCACACGCCTCATCCGACTCGCCACATCGTCACTGAGAAGCCCGCCGAAGCCAGGAACGACGACACGCGTATTGGTTCGGCTCATCGTGAAACCTTCGCATCCAGCGCCGACATCCTTCTCGTGCCGGGATACGGTTGGTCGCCCTTGATCGTAGTCCACAGGATCCGGTTGAAGAGATCTTCGTCCGAGGTGTCCTCCCTTTTCAACGTCAGCTTCTTCGACGCCTCGGCCATTGCCCCCCTCCTTGGGTTCAACTCCTTCAGCGACACGCTCGGTGTCAGCACGCCATAAGGCGCCAGATCTGGAGTAGTCTCCCAGATCTCGCGTAATGGACGCCCATAGTGATCGAACTGCGACATCCGAGCGAGGCCTAGGAGGTCTTCGATCGTCGCCAGTACATCGGTTGTATTCGCGAATCGGTGAATCACTCTTCCTCTGTTGTACGGCGAGATCACGAGCAGTGGTGAACGATGCGAGTCGACGTGGTCAGGTCCATCCTGCGCATCGTCCTCGAGCACGAACACAACAGTGTTCTTCCAGAACGGACTCTTCGACAATGCCTCGACGATTCTCCCCAGCGCGAGATCATTGTCCGCCATGTATGCCCGTGGCGTCGGCTTGCCTGCGCTCGCTCCGGACGTGTGATCATTCGGCAAACGAACTATTTCGAGCGCGGGCATGTTCCCCTCCTGCACGAATTCCTGGAACTCCTTCAGCCATACATCCGCCCGCAGCTGATCGGGGATCTGCATGCTGAATCCCGGATAGGCGGTGTTGGTGTGCGCCGCGAGTGTCGGTTTGGTAGCGACGTACGCGGGCGCTTTTGTCCCGCTCGGATCGTCGGGCTCATCGACGAATTCGCCGTAGTTCCTGTAGCTGATGCCTGCACGATCGGCGAGATTCCACAGATATCCGCTCGACGGCTCCGCGACGTCCTCTTGTGGGAGCGCGGCGCGATTGAATCCTTCGTAATCGTAGCTCCGGCCGCGCGAGGAATAGTTGGACGGAATTGTCTTCTCCGCGTAATCCGTCACATATGCTGCCATCGACCAGTTGTGGCCGTCCGGGCTCACTTCCGCGTTTACGAAGAACCTGTCGAAGATTCCAAAGCGCTCCGCCAGTGCGTGGTGATTGGGCGACATGGCGCGCGGGAAGAACACCAGCGATGGATCGCCATCCGCCTGCGGGAGATCGCCGAGAACCTGATCGTAGGTGCGATTTTCCTTGATGATGTAGATGACGTGCTCGAACGGCGGATACGTGTCAGTCCGGCGCGCCGAGTCCCATCCGTTTGCCGAAGCAACGCGCTGGGAGAATCCAGCGAGTTCCGCGCTGGTCGCGTTTACGGAAGGAATTATGGTGAAGGTGCCGTTGATCTGACCGAGCGTGTAGTCCGGTGAGTGGAGAGGATGTGGTTGGCCTGGCTGCCAGTGGCCGATGTTCGGCGCGGTGCCTCGACCCTTACCGTTGACCACGAGAAGATCGCGGCTATCCACGGCAACCGCCGATGGATACCAACC
The DNA here is from genome assembly GCA_955652265.1 of uncultured Gemmatimonadaceae bacterium. Classification (GTDB taxonomy): domain Bacteria; phylum Gemmatimonadota; class Gemmatimonadetes; order Gemmatimonadales; family Gemmatimonadaceae; genus UBA4720. Next base: position 2,629 of record CATPBD010000055.1, read on the forward strand.
AACGGGAATTCTTCCCGTCAATGCGTCACTGCCTGTCGCCGATGAATATCCGGCCGTACCCGCCGAGAGATCGAACACTGCCACCGCATTGTTGTCGGCTTCTGCAACAAACAGACGCGTCCCGTCAGTCGAGAGTGCCAAAGAGTTCGGCGTGCTGCCCTCACCGGTGCCGGCTGGCGACGCATCGTTGAGAGTAGCAACAATGCGACGAGCTCTCGTGTCGACGACAGTAATCTTGTCAGTGCTTCCCGATGCGACGAACAACCGCGAGCCGCTCGGATTGAGCGTGAGAGCCGACGGATATCGGCCGACACGCAATCCGGACTCTTCGGCAAGCACCCCATTTCCGCGCGGGACGAAAACAGAAACCGTCCAGCCGCCCCATGCGGATACGTAAACCGTGCCATCCGGTGCTACCGCCACTCCATACGGATAACGCTCTGTGCCAAGCCTCTGCACCACGCGACGCTCCGCAAGATCGATTACGGCGAGCGAGTCGCCGAGATTCTCCGCGGCGTAGAGAGTTCGTCCATCGGGCGAGATCGCGATTCCAGCTGGATACCGGGTTCCGTCCTTCCCCTTCTGCTTCACCACCAGGACAATGCTGTCCGCGAGCGTCGCCGCGCCCTGGCGCCAGTCGAATCGATAAATCACGTCCTGATTGCCGCCGGACACGTACAGCGAGCTGCCATCGGGACTGAATGCGACGCCGAGGAAAACTGCAGGCAGTGGAATCGTCTGGAGAACCCTTCCTGAGGATCGATCTACGACCTGGATGCCCTGCTCCCTCCATCCATTCAGCAATGCCACCACTCGGTCCTTGCTCGGAGACAGCGCCATCGCTAGCGGCATCGAGCCGAGATCATAGGACGTGCCCGCTGGATCAAGCGTGACGCCTGTTGGAAGTCGATGAGGTCCGGAAGGATCCTGTGCGGCAATTGCCGCTTTGATGCGCGGAGACGGGGAGTTGCAGGCATTGACCGTGAGGGCCAGAGCCAGTAAGCCAAGGGATGTGCATTTCATGTGGCGAAAGATGGCATTGACACCCGATTCTGCCAGTCGGATAATGCGCGAATGAAGACCAGCTCCGTTGAGCCTCGCATTGTTCCGGCGACGAAAAAAGACATCCCTCTCATTCGCGAATTCATTCTCGAGCTCGCCGAGTACGAGCGCGCGCTTCCTGGTGAAGCGCCCGTTACCGAGCAGGATATTGCCGATACCCTCTTCGGGAACCGGCCAGCCGCAGAAGTCCTCATTGCTTATCTCGGCGACAAGCCAGCAGGCTTCGCCCTTTTCTTTCAGAACTATTCCACCTGGCTCGGCAAGCGCGGTATTTATCTGGAGGATCTCTTCGTGAGGCCAGCCGCGAGAAAGCACGGAGTCGGTTTTGCACTATTGCGCGCGCTCGCGCGGCTCGCGCTGGACCGGGATTGCGGTCGCGTCGATTGGTCGGTGCTCAACTGGAATGAGCTGGCGATCACCTTCTACAATCAGATTGGCGCGAAGCCCATGGACGACTGGACTACTTTCCGGTTGAGCGGTGATGCGCTGGCGCAGGTGGCGGGAGGCAAGCCGGCCGCCGGATAGGAGCGGTCAACACTTCCGCATCGCGTCGGAGCGACTTAGCTGTGCTCAGCCACACTGACCTGCCGGCAGTACTCGAGTACCGGATAGGTGGAACACTTCGGCAGTCGGCCGGTGCATACGTGTTTCCCGAATGCCACCAGCAGTCGGTTGATCTCGACCCAGTTTTTTCGCGGTAGCGAAACTTCGTCTCTCGTACGTACTGATATGATGCAGGCAACCAGCTGGTGAAACAGTATCGAGTAGCCTCGCTCCGCGAGGTCGAACATGGCGGCGTCGGCGAACTGCTTGACTTCCAGCCGAATGCGGCGGAGCATCGCGTGGATGTTGAACCGCCGCTTGGCTGCCTGATAGCTCACGCTCATTGCAACCTATTGGTGCAAAGAATCGTCCAGAAGATGAATGCGAATTGACATGAGCGCGTGCGCGCGGGACTCGGCGCGAATTCAATGATTTACGGCCGCCGACCACGACAGTTGCTGATAGTCTGGGGCTTTTCGCTGCTCCTGATCGGGCTGATCGACTGGCTCGAGACGCAGGCGCCGGCGTTGCACGAGCTCGTGCTTCCTTTTTATTGGATCATCCTCGCTGTGGCGCTTTATCTCACCTGGCGGTGGCTTCGTTCGCGCTCAAAGAAGGATCGGAGGGGGCAGGATCGGAGGCATACTGATCGTCGCGACACGAAGGAATCACCTGGTTCTGATAATTGAAAAGGAAGGACAAGCTCATGCCGATAATTGAGCGTAGAGCGGAGCAGCGCGGAGTGCTCTCGACGTACTCGAACCCCATCTACGGAGCGCTCCGGGCGTCTGCCGCAAAAGCCGATTCTCTCATCGGAGCGCTCGGCATCTTTCTCGTTGGCGGTCTTATCGTCGCTATCGTTGGCGCGGCGATGTTCGGGATTCTTGCGAGCAACGTGCAATCGGGGAGCACCCAGGCCTTCGACGAATCAGTGATTCGCTGGCTCGCTGCGCACCATACCCGAACTCTCGACACCGTAATGGTGGAGATTACCGCACTCGGCACTGGTATCGTGGTGATGATGGTTGTTGCGGTCGCTGCGCTTTTTCTGGTGCTCGCCGAGCACAAGTACTCGGTGATTCTTCTTCTCGCGTCGGCGATTGGTGGAATAGTCCTGAACGCTGTGCTCAAGCTCGGGTTCAACCGGCCCCGTCCAACAATGTTCGCTCCCCTAGTTCACGCCGTCGGCTCCTCGTTTCCGTCGGGGCACGCGATGAACGCGGCAATCGTGTACACCACGGTCGCTTACCTTGCCGCTGGCCTCCACCAAAGGAGGTGGGCACGCTGGTTGGTGATGACGGCCGCTTTCATCGTAATCGCGCTCATTTCCTTCAGTCGGGTGTATCTGGGTGTGCACTACCCGTCGGATGTGATAGCCGGGATCATTGTCGGCCTGGCGTGGGCAGCGTTCTGTATGGTGACGTTAGAGGCTATTCAGAATTTCGCGTTTCGTCACGATCCTCTGATCCAAGGGAGCGGGAAGCCCGCGCTCTACGGGACGCCTCAGGACCCGGCGCGGCCTTCGTAGCGTCATTCACATCCGCTAACCCGGCCACGTTCTCGACGAACACCTGCGTCAGCTCGTCGACCCTGTCGTGAACCAGCATGTCGCTCGCGCGCGAGATGGTCGCCGCACGACGCGTGACATCATCGATCGCTGCACGCACCACGGATGGTGGTCCTTCAGCAAGCATCCGTGAAATGGCAGCCGACGGGGCGATATCTCCGGTCAGACATTGCACGAGAATTGCCCGCATCACCGGTGGCTGTACGCCGTCGGTGAGACGATTGATGGCTTCGGCTTCCAAACCCGTCCGACTGCTCATGTTCGCTGCGATTGGGGATTGACGAATGCGGTTCTATCGCCGCCCTGCTTCTCCGGCACAACATGCGCCAGACCAACGCGGATCAGTTGTACCACACCATTAGGGAGGACTAGCATGGCTGCGCGGAAATCTTCAGGCAGACGCAAATACGGCAAGGCGGCATCGAAACGGGTCGAGAGCGCGATGCGCCGTCGCAAGAAGGGGACGCTCAAGTCCGGCAGAAGCGGAAGAACCGTGAAGAGTCGTAAGCAAGCGATAGCAATCGGTTTGTCCGAAGCGCGTAAGAAAGGCGCCAAGGTCCCACGCAAGCGCGGCGGCAGAAAGCGCTAAAGGGGGGGGGCAGCTAATCCGGAGGAGAGAAAGGTCGTCATCAATATTTCGCGAGATAGTTGTCGAGCTCCCACTTGGAAACCTGGCTTATGTACTCCTCCCATTCCAGTCTCTTCGCCGCCAGAAATTGTGCGGTGATGTGCTCGCCGAGAGCTTCCGTGATGATGTCATCCTTCTCCAGCTCGTTGCACGCTTCCTCGAGATTATGAGGCAGATCGTCGATCCTCAAACGACGCTTCTCGCGGTGCGACATCTCCCAGATGTTGGTGTTGACTGGCTCGCGCGCGTCAGCCTTTGTCGCGATCCCATCTAGCCCCGCGGCGAGCTGCACCGCCAGCGCGAGGTAGGGGTTCGCCGCCGGATCCGGAATGCGTAGCTCGATTCTCGTTCCGAGCCCTCTCCGGTCGGGAATACGAATCATGGGGGACCGGTTTCGCATCGACCATGCAACATTTACCGGCGCCTCATATCCGGGAACGAGTCTTTTGTACGAGTTGACGAGCGGATTCGTGATCGCGCTGAATCCACGCGCGTGACGTAGCAAGCCGCCGATGTAGTGCAGCGCGGTACTGGACAACTCCCACTCCGCCTTCTCTTCCCAGAAAGCGTTTTCTTTTCCGCGAAACAGCGACTGATGCGTGTGCATCCCGCTTCCGTTCTGTCCGAATATCGGCTTCGGCATGAACGACGCAGTCAGTCCGAACGTCCGCGCTACATACTTCACCACGAATCGGAAGGTCGTGATGTTGTCTGCAGTCTTGAGTGCGTCGGCGTAGCGGAAGTCTATCTCGTGCTGCCCGTGCGCGACTTCGTGGTGCGCCGCTTCGACTTCGAATCCCATGCGCTCTAGCACATCGACGATCGCGCGGCGCGCGTCTTCGCCGAGATCCGCTGGGGCGAGATCGAAATAGGATCCCACATCGTGCGTAACCGTCGACGGCTCCTCGTCCGGCCCGGGCTTGAACATGAAGAACTCGGCTTCCATGCCCGCGTTCATGGTATAGCCCAGCTCCGCGGCTCGGCCGATCATTTTCTTCAGGACGCCTCGCGGGTCTCCGGCAAAGGGATTGCCGTCTGGGGTGTTGATGTCGCAGATCACTCTGGCAACGCGGCTACTCTCGTCGCTCCAGGGAAAAACCTGGAAAGTGCTCAAATCCGGGGCGAGGAGCATATCTGACTCTTCGATCCGGACAAAACCTTCGATCGATGATCCATCGAACATGATGTCACCCGCTAGTGCCTTCTCGAACTGCGAGGCCGGGACCTCGACGTTCTTGTTGATTCCAAGGATGTCCGTGAATTGCAGTCTGAGGAATCGAACGTTGTTCTTGGTAGCGAGATCCAGGATGTCCTGGGCACTTGCGCCTGAGGTATCAGGAATCTGGGAGCGATGTCGGGGCATGTACGACAACGTAGCCCTGTCAACGGAATTTCGCAATTTCTGCGCTAAAAGGCGCTCATTCCTTGCATCTTGACGTCGAAGGAGCGATTTTGACCACGTGAGCGTGCAAACTGTGCACTTTTTTTGCTTTCCACACCCACAAGCTTAGAAGCCTATGACAGCCCCAGCCGTTAGTCCACGCAAGGCCCTTCTCAAGGAGCTCACAACCCGCTCCGTACGGGTACCACCCGGTTTTACCGAGGATGGCATACCCCGTCCAATTTCGGAGTATTTCGGAATCAACACCCTCGGTGTGCGACAGCTGAGGGACAAACTCCCCAAGGACGTTTACGCGAGTCTCGCCGCTTCGATCAGACACGGCAAAAAGCTCGATATCGCGATCGCCCCTGTCGTTGCTCAGGTCATCAAGGAATGGGCGATTTCACGCGGCGTGACTCATTTCACCCA
>CATPBD010000056.1 GCA_955652265.1 uncultured Gemmatimonadaceae bacterium
ACGTGTGGGGCGCCACTTATTTCTCCCGATTGCTCGCGGGTGATAATTTAGACGCGGCTATCGACCGCGCGCTGGATGCGGCAACACGGAACGTAGACCATCGCGGCGCTTCAGGTCTCGCCGACTACCTGCGCGGAGAGCTGAGCATCAAGTGACGACAATCATCAACGTCCCACATTCGCTCGAGGACAAGTCGTTCGAGCAGGTGCTGGATCAGGTCGCACCGTTGCCGTTGGACGAGAAGATCATCGTCGACACCAGGCACGCCCGGTGGGCATCGCCTTATGGATTGACCGCGCTATTGGCGTTGGCGCAGTCGCGCGCGGAGCGTCCGGTGCTCTACGTTCCCGAAGCCGAGAACGTGAGCACCTATTGGTCCCGAATGGATTTCTTCAAGCACGCCGCCGAGCTGTACGAGTTGCAGGGCCGCGTGAGGAGCACGAAAGCGGCAGAGACGAGCGTGCTGCTCGAGGTTACGTCGATCTCCAAGAGCGACGACGTCCACGACGTGGTCGACAAGATCCAGCAGCGGGCACAGGATGCGCTGGTCAAGAATCTGAATCTCGACGCCAAGATCACCATGCGGTTCACCATGGCGCTCTCGGAAGTCTGCCAGAACATCGTCGAGCACGCAGGTCGAGGCGGGTGGGTCGCCGTCCAGACTTATACGTGGCGCGTGCGGTTGGGCGGCAGAAAAGTGGTCGTGATCGCCGTGTGCGACCCGGGAATCGGATTCAGGCAATCCCTCGAGTCGGCGCCCGGATTCCAGAAGCGGGAGCGCTGGGATGACGGGCAGGCGCTCGAGGAGACCGTAATGCGCGGCGCGTCCCGGTTCAGGGACCCGGGTCGCGGTCAAGGCCTTGCGGGAGTGCGCAAGTTTGTGGGAACGTGGGACGGCAAACTCTCCATCCGAAGCGGCACCGCTCGCATTGCGGTGCTTCCGAAGGGAGACTGGGACGAGGACGAGCCCCTTCTCGAAGACCTTTCCTATTTTCCAGGTGCACAGGTGCAGATAACGATCCCGGAGCGAGTGGCGTGATCAACCACATCGATGTCAGCTCGATGCTGAGGAAGAGCGTCTGTGAGCTCTACTCGAACCTCGTCACCCGTCCGACCGGGGCGGCGGTGAGATGCGAGATAGAGCAGGAGCTGGACAGAATTGGAGATCGCGCGCTCACCGTGATCGACTTCTCGCACGTCGGACTGCTCGATTTCTCCTGCGCCGATGAGATCGTCGCCAAGCTGCTGCTTCAATACGTGAGCCTGGACGCTCCGCGGCGCGAAGTCTATTTCGTGTTTCGGGGTATCAGCGAGTCGCATATGGACGCAATCGAAGCAGTGCTCGAGCGGCACAAGCTGGCGCTGGTGACTCAGCACGCGGATGGCGCGTCGCGCCTGATCGGGATCGTCGATGTCGACGAGAGACGCGCATGGGAAATCATCTCGCAGCTCGGCGCGGGCGTCAGCGCGGACGTTGCGGACGCGACCGGCCTTTCGCACGACGAGGCAGAACGCATGCTCGATATACTCTGGCGCAGGCGTCTCGTGATTCGGCACGACAGCGCCTACGTCGCCGTAGGAAGCGCGACGGCGCCCGTTGAGCCCGTGAGACTCGATGCATGATGGAGGGATTTCAGCCCTGGCTGATGGTCTCCAGCTACATCGCAACCCGCCCAGGTGATCCGGAGCGCGGTCCTCTCGTGAGGCTGCATCCGTCGGACGCGTGGAAGCGCTTGCTGGAGGACGGAGAGCTCGTATGGGTGTACGGTCCCCGGCGTCACGAGATGGCAGTGCTCGTCGTCGATGATACGGTGAGTCCCGGCACCGTGGTCGCGCGCGACGTTCTCGGGATCGCTCCCGCCGAAATTGTTCGCGTAGTCAAGCACGACTTCGACGCGGGTCGCAGCAAACGCAACCTCGGCTAGGAGAGATTCTTGGCGGAACCAACACGGAAGATGGGCATCTCAACAACTGCAATCCACGGAGGCGAGACGCGACCAACTCCGGGGATGGGTGTCAGCGCCCCGCTGGTACAATCCGTCAACTACGCGCAGGAGGCCGGGACGAGCGAAGGGCTTCTCTACACACGATACGGAAACACGCCCAACGCGGACCGCGTCCAGAAGCGTCTGGCGCTATTGGAAGGAGCAGAGGCAGCGCTGGTGCTTTCCAGCGGGATGGGGGCTACGGCGTGCGCAATGCTCGCCCTCCTCAGGCCGGGCGACCACCTGATCTCGAGCTCGTGGATATACGGCGGCACCCGCAAGTTGTTCATGGAAGACCTGACCGGGATGGGGATCGAAGTCTCTTTCGTGAATCCGCTCGAGCCGCGCGCGTGGCGGAAAGGATTGAAGAAGAACACCCGGGTGATCTTTCTCGAATCGCCGGTGAATCCTACGTGCAGGGTGCTGGAGCTGAGCTCGCTACAGTCGCTTGCGCACGCGCAGGGAATCGCGCTCGTCGTCGACTCGACATTTGCGAGCCCGGTCAATTTCCGCCCGATGGAGCATGGGGTCGACGTGGTGATTCACTCCGCAACGAAGTACCTGAACGGACACCACGACATCCTCGCCGGTGTGGTATGCGGTAACGAGCCGTTCATCGACGAAGTCCGGCGCAAGATGACGGTATGGGGCCAGGCCCCCGATCCTTTCGCGTGCTGGCTTCTGGAACGCGGGCTGAAGACACTCGATGTCAGAGTGAAGCGTCAAAACGAAAACGCGATGCGCGTCGCACAGTGGTGCTCGACGCGGCCCGAGATCGCGAAGGCTCACTATCCCGGCCTGCCGACTCACCCGGACCATGCGATCGCGAAGACGCTTCTCGATGGATTTGGAGGAATGATGGCCATCGAGCTGAAGGGCGGAGGGCCGGCGACGCTCAAGTTCGTCAAAAAGCTGCAGGTCTTCACCTACGCCGCCAGTTTGGGCGGCGTCGACTCGCTCGTGATCGAGCCGCGCTACAGCTCGCACGAGCACATGACGCCCGAGGAGCGCCAGCGAATCGGAATTCCGGACGGCTTCCTGAGAATGAGCATAGGCATCGAAAACGCGGAAGACCTGATCGCGGACATAGAGCAGGCGCTACAGCAGTAGCGATGATCCGTCTCACCGATGTCGCCAAGGAATACCCGCGCTCGGGTGTCGCGCTCGCCCAGATAACCTTCGAGGTAAGAAAGGGTGAGTTCGTATTCCTTACCGGGCCCAGCGGCTCGGGGAAGACGACGATCCTCAAGCTGCTCTACATGGATGACAAACCCAACCAGGGGGAGGTGTGGGTCAACGGCGTGAGCTCCCTGAACGCGAGTGGCCGCGAGATCTCCCGGTTGCGTCGACGCCTCGGCATTGTCTTTCAGGATTTCCGTCTGCTCGAGGATCGAACCGCGGAAGCGAACGTCAGGTTCGCTCTCGAGGTGACTGGAGCTCCGAAGGCAACCATTCGGGCCAAGGTATCTAGGGCGCTCACTCAGGTCGGCCTCGCGTCAAAGGCTACGAGTTATCCGCGCGAGCTGTCTGGAGGCGAGCAGCAGCGAGTCGCGATCGCCAGGGCATTGATCAACGATCCATTCGTTTTGATCGCGGACGAGCCGACTGGCAATCTGGATGAGCGCGCGACGCGGGGAGTCTTCCAGTTGTTGCGCGACATCAATGCGTCGGGTACGGCAGTCATCATGGCGACCCACGACCTCGATCTGGTTCGTCGATCCAACTACAGGACGATCGAGCTGAATCATGGCCGGCTCGTCTTCGACTCCGCGGAATCTCCTCTCTCCGCCCGGCCCCCCGACGAGCCGTTTCAGGAAAGCGAAGCGGCCAACGATACGCAAGAGAGCGTGTAGGTGCGATCAGTCAGTGAAGCGCTAACGGCGTCCCGGCGGGCGCCCCTGCTCAGCATGCTCGGAGTCGTTACGATCGCGTTCTCGCTCTTTGCGTTCGGGCTGTTCGGCCTCGTGGCGATCAACATTCGGAAGGCGCTGGACCAGGTGGAGGAGAGGGTCGAGGTTCGCGCGTTTGTAAGCGACAGCACCGAGATCGAGGCGGTCGTCGCAGCGATGAAGGACGTCGGCGAATTCCCGGAGGTTGCGCGCGTCGACTACGTCTCCAAGGAGCAGGCGCTGGAGCGCGCCAGAAAGGAAATGGGCGAATTCGCCGACGTCTTCGAGGCGGGCGTGCTGCCGGCTTCAATCGAGGTCTACCTGCGGTCGGGGATGCGAGATCCCACGACGGTGAAATCGGTGGCGGATCGTATCAGGACGTATCACTTCATCGATGATGTCCGCTACGGTGAGGAGTGGGTCGAGAAGCTCTACCGCCTGCGGAACATCGCCACGGTGGCCGGTATCGCGCTCGGCGTAGCGTTCGCGGCGGTCGCAATCATCATCATCGGCGCGACCATTCGGATGACGGTTCTCGCTCGTGCGAAGGAGATATCGATCATGAGGCTGGTCGGCGCGACCGACATGTTCATCCGCCTTCCCTTCCTTATCGATGGACTGGTGAAAGGAGTGCTGGGCGGACTGCTGGCGCTGGTCTTCGTCTGGGTAGCGAACAGGGTGGTCAATGAATATTTCATCGAGACGATTTTCTTCAATCGGGAGATGATCTTCCTCGGCATCGTTGGTGGCGCTTTCATGGGTGTCCTGGGATCGCTAGTCTCGGTTGGGAGACACTTACGTCGCGTCTGACCCGCGCCCGATGCGCGGCCGCCTTTTGCGGGCTGCTCTTCTCTTCGTTGCTACCCGCCCAGCAGCCCGTGAGCGCCGAAGCGCGGGTCAACGCACAGCGGGACGAGCTGGCGCGGATACGTGCGGAGCGCGACGAGCTCGAGAAGAAGATGAGCGGGCTCCAGAACACGGCACACGAGCTTCGCGACGAAGTGAATCTTCTCGACAAGCAGCACGATGCGACCGCGCGCATGGTGACTTCTCTCGAACAGCAGCTCGTTGCAATCACTGACGAAGTCCAATCAACGACCAACGATCTTCAGCAGTCGGAGCGCGAAGCGGCGATGAAGCGCGCGGTTTTGCAGCGACGAC
>CATPBD010000057.1 GCA_955652265.1 uncultured Gemmatimonadaceae bacterium
ATCCGAAAGAGCATCTGGTAATCGTGTTCATGATCAACCAGCTCCCGAATCGCGCCGACGTCGCAGCAAAATTCCCGACGCTCGTATATCAGGCGCTGATCGAGCCGAGGAAATAATCCGTGTCAGCCTTCCTTCCTAGATGCCTCTCCTATCTAGAAAAAAACCTGCCCGCAGCCCTCAGCCGTTAAGTTGACAGTCGCGGGCAGGTAGTCTTCTTTTTTTCTTTTCTTATTTAGTGAGCTCCGCCGTCGCGATGGCCCCGTTCATCTCCGGAAGGATGGTCGAGATCTTCACCACTCGACGCGAAGACTTGTCTACCCATAGCGTCGTGCTCTCACCGTTGCCGCCATCGGCCGGAGTGATCTCCACCTTCCAGGCGTCGAAGGTCCCCGCCGGCACCGTCACCTTTTCGCTGCCCGTGACGTTGAGCTGACGCAGCTTCTCCTTCTGCGACATCAGATTGAAGTTGCGGAAGGTCGTGCTGTAACCCTCGGCCAGCGGTAGCGCCGCGATCACATCGCTTGCCCCCGCGCCATCGGCGAACAGAGCGCCACCCAGATCCGCGGCGATCGGCCGCTCCTGGCCGTTCATCGTCATCTTGCCCGTCGCCTTGTTGTCGGCGAACTGGACTTCGATCACGGCCGGACCCTGATGGATTACGCGCTTCCGCAACAGGAGAGTTCCCTTGTCGATGGTCGCTTCATCATTGACCGTCCCCATCGGCATCTGCGTTGTCTCGCTCACCACCCACGCGCCGTTCTCTTCCTTCACCGTGCGCGTGAGATCCATTGGAATCGTCTGGCCTCCTGCTTCGATGCGCGCCTTGTACGTCGCGGTTCCCGCAACGAGATCCACCGCCGGCTTGGGCGCTGTCGCGGAAACCTCCACTTTCCTCGACAGCTTGACGGTCTTTGGATCCACCGTCAATTCGGCCATGCGAGCAGAGATCGCCGGAGTCATGCTCTCCTCGTAGCGGCCGCCCAGATGCTTGGCCAGGAATTTCTCGGCCGATGTAAACAGCACGAGATTATTGATGGGTCGAGCGAAGCCGTGGCCCTCGTCGGGAGCGAGGATGTATTCCACTGGGAATCCACGATCACGCAGCGCGATGACTAGCTGCTCGCTCTCGGCCCTGTTCACTCTCGGATCGTTGGCGCCCTGAACGACTAGGAGCGGCGCCTTGATTCTGGCGGCGGAGTTGAGCGGCGACTGCCTCGCCAGCTGCGCGCGACCGGCTGGAGTAGTCGGATTTCCCATCCGCTCGTACATCGTGATTCTTCCTGCTTCCCAGTACGGCGGAATGGAATTGAGCAGTGTGATGAGGTTGGAAGGACCTACTATAGATACGCCCGCTGCGTACACGTCCGGAGTGAAAGCGAGTCCGGCGAGCACGGCGTACCCGCCATAGGATCCGCCCATGATTCCCACGCGCTTCGGATCGGCGATTCCCTGCGCGATCAGATACTGGACGCCGTTGGTCAGGTCGTCCTGCATCTTCTGCCCCCACTCGTTGTTGCCGGCGTCGAGGAATTTTTTGCCGTAACCAGTGGAGGCTCTGAAATTCGGCTGAAGAACTGCGTAGCCGCGGTTGGCGAGAAACTGCGCTATCGAGTTGTACCCCCAGCTGTCGCGCCCCCAAGGTCCACCATGCGGGAAGACGACGAGCGGAAGATTTTTTGGCGCGACACCGACGGGCAGCGTCAGGTACGCGGGAATCTTGAGACCGTCCGTGGACGTGTAGCTTATTGGTTTCTGCTGAGCCAGCGCTTCGCGCGGCAGTTTGTCGAAAACGCGGTACTGGAACGTGAGCTTCTTGGTGTTGCGATCGAACAGGTAACGCTCGCCGGGTTCCCTGTCGCTGTTGGCGACGATCATCCACAGGCGCTCGTCGTTGGTGGAGGAACCTGGAGATATCTCTTTGCCGGGAAGCTTGCTCTTGATGAGGTTGTAATCCTTCTGCCACTCCTTGTCCTTCCAGTAGATGCGAGTGCGCTCGTCGTCGTACGACGTCGCGACAAGCTGGTCAGTCAGGTCGGAGAACGTGGCGTTGCCGAAGTCGACGCGGTTGAGTGGATCCGATTCGATGACCTGTTCGGTCTTGGTAACCGGATCGAAGAGAACGAGGCGGGTCAGATCCGTATTGCCCTTGTTCGTCTCCATGTAGACCTTGCTGTTGTCCTTGGTGAAGTGCACCGGACCGCAGGTCTCGAAGACGTTGCAGGAATAGATCTGGGTGAAGCCCGTCGGATCGACGCGCAGGATCTCCGTGTCGCCCTTGTCGGTGGTGCGCAGAGCGAGGCGCAGCTGACCGGAGTTGTCGAATATCCAGCCAGCGATGCGCTCGGTATTCTGACGCATGAGAGTGCGCTCACCCGTCGAGATACGGACGCGATAGAGATCGTGCCACGCTTTGTCGCGATCGTTGAGGCCGACGTACATGATGTCGGGATCGTTCCTTGGAACTGAGTAGATCTGCGCGCGAACACCCTTGGCGGCGGTGAGGTTGCGCGCCGTAGGGACATCCTGACCAGCGGCGGGAGAAGAACTCGGATCTACCGCGTAGACGTTGTAGTTCTCGTCGCCGAGCTGGTCCTGGACGAACAGGATGTACTTCCCGTCTCTGCTCCAGAAATACTGGGGGACCGGACGCCGCGTGTCGTTGGTAATGAGCTTGGCGGCCGTGTACGGATCGCCAATGCGCTTGACCCAGACGTTGCGCGTGTCTTTATAGGGCTTCATGAACGAGACGTATCGCCCGTCGGGGGAGAGCTGTGCGCCCGAGATCTCTGGATTGCCAAAGAACAGCTCGCGATCGATGAGTGGCGGAAGCTTGCCGTTCTGCGCGATCGCGGTAACTGGTGAAGTGAAGACGATGGCGATCGCAAGCGACCATCGAGTAGCGGTGCGGGCGCAACGAATGAGGGGAAATCTCATATGCCTCTCAGAGTTTGTTGTTGTGTCGGGGGAAGGAGAACAAATGTCTCGACTAACCTAAGTGCTTGGGGGGAAACCCCGCCAGCATAGAGTTGCCGGAGCCTCGTTAGCCTAGGGATCGAGCACCTGAACGCCTTGGCATTTAGGACGGAGGGTTATCCTGAACGCCTTGGCAGACGGGATAAAGCTTATCGCACGTCGTAAGCAGTAGTCTGCTGGTGTTGAAGATATTTGTCGAACCAGCCGACAATGTGTCTGAGCCGCTCCACCCGGTGCCACGGTTTCCCCGAGCGCGAGAGCTCGTGGGTTTCGTCCGGGAATCGCACCATCACCGTCGGCTTGTGCAGATACTTGAGCGCGCGGAACATCTGCTCGCCACCCAGGGGCGGTGGTGTCCGCATGTCAGCCTCACCTTCTATC
>CATPBD010000058.1 GCA_955652265.1 uncultured Gemmatimonadaceae bacterium
ACCAGGGGTAGCCCGGACCTGGTCCAGAGGGTGGTTTCGTCAGTCGAATCACCCCAGGTCGAGAGCATGATCGCCGTGGCGACCGCGCCGGTTCCACACGCCAGGGTCTCTGCCTCGACGCCGCGCTCGAAGGTCCGATAGGTAAAGGAACCATCCGAGCGCCTCGCCACGAAATTGACGTTGGCGCCATCGGTCAGTGCCGGGTGGTTCCGAAGCTGGGCCCCTCGCCCAGTCACGTCGGCGGACTCGATGTCCTCGATCTCGACGATGACGTGCGGAACTCCGGCCCGGACGAAGCCTAGACGACCCTCTCCCGGCTTGGACCCAAGATCGCTTGCGTCTCGCCTTACATCCGAAACGGGCTCGAGGTCGACCTCAGGAAGACCGTCCCGGATTCGGGCCCTCAATGACCCCGCCGCGGTGTGTAGAACGAACCCCCCACCCTGCGCGATTCCCAGCTCTACCGCGAGGTTCGTACTGCACAGACTGGCGTTTCCGCAGAGGGCAGCTTCTGAACCGTCGCTGTTGTAGTAGCGCATTCGCGCGTCGCCGCCTGGGACTTTCTCCAGAAATACAACGCCATCGGCACCGACGCCGGTACCCCGCGCCGAAAGCGTGCGGATCGTCTCAGGGTTCTCCAGCTCCTTCGCTGCCCCGTCGCTCGCGTTGAAGACAACGAAATCGTTGCCCGAGCCGGTCATTTTATAGAAGCGTTGTGCGCCGACGCGACGTGCCATCAGATCCTCCCGGTGATACTCCACCAGCGCAGACGCCAGACCATCCACACGGCTTCTCGGACGATCCGCTTGGACATCTTACTGACCCCTTCTGTGCGGTCAACGAAGATGATGGGGATCTCTACGAGCCGAAAGCCCCGCTTCCAGACGCGGTAGGACATCTCGATTTGAAACGCGTAACCGTTTGATTTTACCGAGCTTAGATCGATTGACTCAAGTACATTCCGCCGGAAGCACTTGAACCCGCCGGTGGTATCGGAGATCGGCAGACCGGTCACCGCTCGGGCGTATATGTTGGCGGCATAGCTGAGGAAAAGCCTGCTCATTGGCCAATTGACGACGTTGACTCGCCCGTCCTGGTAGCGGGAGCCAAGGACCAAATCGGCATCCTCAATCGCGCCCAAGAACTCGGGCAGCCGCTCCGGATCGTGGGAGAAGTCCGCATCCATTTCGAAAATGAGGTCATACTTTCGCTCGAGAGCCCAGCGAAAGCCCGCGATATACGCGGTGCCGAGTCCGAGCTTGCTGTCGCGGTGAATGACGTTGACACGCGGGTTGTTGGCCGCGATCGCGTCGACAATCGCCCCCGTTCCGTCGGGTGAGCCGTCGTCTACGACGAGGATTTCCAGCGAAGCGTCCTGCGCGAGAATCGACGGGATCAGGCGCGCAATGTTGAAGCGCTCATTGTAGGTCGGTACGATGACCAGTGTGCGATCAGGCAAGCCGTCTCCGATCGCGCCATATGCCGGCCGCGAGCATCAGAAACCCGAACAGAATGGCAATCCATGTGACCAGTTTCCCGCGCTCATAGCTCGGGCTGGTGAAATTGAGCTCGATGCTGCGTGCGCCAGCGGGTAGCTCAACACCGATGAACGTGTAGTCGGCGCGGCCGATTGGCGCTGCCTCGCCATCGACCGTCGCCTTCCAACCCGGATAGTAATTCTCCGATACAACCAGCGATGCTCCACCCGGTGCGGGCGCGCTGAGATCGATGCGCACCCTACCCGGCTCGTAATGACTGACGCTCGTTTCCACGGAAATTGGCGCCGGGAGCGCCTGCACTCCCGCAGTCGCGCGGACCTTAGCCGAGGTATCGAAAAGCGCAGCGCGCTTCACGTCGAACCTCGGGTTGAGAACCGTTGCCAGCACCTGCTCGTCCGGTGCCTTGACGGCAACCGGCGTGAGCCACGAGTAGGGGTTGTCCGCGTTGACCTTATAGAGGTAAACGACGTCGCCCGACGCATTCCGAACGGGCCCTTTCGCGAGCACGAAGTTTGGCAGGAAAGGAATCTGTGGGATGTTGGTCAGGAGGTACTTCGTGTTGGTCAGTTGTAATACGTTTGGGTTGAATAACTGCTGAGGGTTGGCCCTACAGGACGATCCGCCTGTCAGATTATTGTATCGACCGATTTGATTACCGTGATAGCCGCAGACGTTTCTTATTCTGTACGTCATCAGAGCATCGCCACCGACGAACGCATCGGGCTGAGCGAGTGGCTCAAATGGTATCGCAAGGACGCGCACTGGCTGCGGCTCTGCCTTCAGCATATCGACGATAGCGTCGCTCGCGTAGATCACACTCGCCGGCGGCGAGAACATCCAGTAGAGGCGCTCGACTGTCCACAGATCGATCGTCATCAGCGCGCCCAGGCCCAAGGCCGCTGCTCTTGTCGAAATCCTTCCGCCCAGCGTCGCCAACCCAAGCGAGACGGCGAGCGCTACGAACGCAAACGAACGCCACGCACCGGCGATGAGTGCACCATTGTTCGCGCGCAGCGCGTCGAGTTGTCGATCCTCGGCAAAGGATTCGGCGAAGCTGGTGAGCGCACCAGTCGACGCCAGGAGCGCGATCACACCTCCGCCGATCAGCCACCCGATCAGGTATTTCCGTTTTACCCCGCCCTCGACGAAGCGCTCGGCGCCGGCGCAAGCGAGAATCGCAATCGCGAGCGTGCCGATAAAAAAGATCGTCGCCGGCGCGCGGAAATACTTCGTGCCGGGAATGATGGCATAGGGGATGTGATAGAACGGTGTCGCGCCGCCCAGCGACCAAAGCACCGACACGAGAAGTGCTACGGACCAGAAGAGGATCTGCTTTCGACGAGGATCGGTGCGCAAGCCGATGAAGGCGGCGCCGGCAAGCATCAGCACCACAGCGCCGACGTAATC
>CATPBD010000059.1 GCA_955652265.1 uncultured Gemmatimonadaceae bacterium
CTCGACCGCGCGGACATAGTCATCGGTACTCGCGACCTTTCCGGCAAGGCGGTCCCGAAGCATCGGCGAATCGCCAACATGATCTCTTCCGCCGCGACGCGCGCGGTATCAGGGGGGAAAGTCCGCGACAGCCAATCCGGGTATCGAGCGATGAAGGCCGAAGTATTGCGCCGAGTCCATGCTGTCGGTGATCGCTACGAATTTGAGACTGACTTCATCATTCGCGCGGCCCGCGCCGGATTCACGACGGTCAACGTCCCAATCTCGACGATTTATGGGTCCCCGAGCTACTTCCGTGAATTTCGGGATGCGTGGCTCGTGATCAAGGTTTTGTGGCGCCATCGCGCCGGGATCCTCAAACGTTGAGGCTCTTGTGCACCAACGACGACGGCATTCTCGCCTACGGACTCGCCTGCCTCATCGAAGCCGCCGAGCCGTTGGGAGAGATTACTGTCGTTGCGCCAGATCGTGAGCAAAGCGCGACGAGTCATTCGCTGACCCTCCACCATCCGATCAGGCCGATAGAGCGCGGTGAAAGAAGGTTCCAGGTGGACGGAACCCCGACGGATTGCGTGATGTTGGCAGTTGAAGCGCTGATGCCAGAGCGGCCGGACTTCGTGCTGAGCGGCATAAACCACGGCCAGAACATGGGCGAAGATGTACTCTACTCCGGCACCGTTGCGGCCGCGATGGAAGGACTCTCGCTCGGCATTCCATCGGTCGCGATTTCTTTCGCTGGTGGAGATCTGCGAGCCGATGTGAGCATGTTGCGTGACCAGGTCGAGCCGCTACGCGATCTGCTCAAGCACGTGTTATCGCTTCGCGCATTTCCCGAGAACACGCTTCTCAACGTGAATCTGCCGCCATTGCGCGGAGTAGACATACGAGGCACACGGCTTACACGTTTGGGGCGACGGGTCTACTCGGATTCCCTCACGCCAATGCAGGATCCGTGGGGCCGCCAGATTTACTGGATCGGCGGAGGTTCGATCGAGTGGTCAGGGGAGGAGAGCTCTGACTTCCGAGCCATTCAGGAGGGGTACATATCAGTCACCCCATTGCACCTCGACCTCACGCATCACGCGATGCTTGCGGCAGCGGAGAGCTGGTGGCAGCGGCCCTAGAGCACGAGTTTCGCGGGCCGCGCCGGCGGCTCGTCGAGCTCTTGCATGACCAAGGCATCAAGGATCTAGCGGTGCTCAAAGCGATTGATCAGACCCCGCGCCATCTCTTCGTGCCCACTGGGGTTCGCCACCGCGCCTACGAGGATTCAGCTCTCCCGATCGGAAATGGGCAGACCATCTCGCAACCGTCGATCCACGCGCGGTATCTGGAGGTCCTCAAGCTTACCGGCAACGAGAAAGTACTCGAGGTCGGAACGGGGTCGGGCTATCAAACGGCGTTGTTGTCGCAGCTGGCCGGCCAGGTTTTCTCGATCGAGCGGATTCCGGAACTGCTCGACAAGGCGCGCGAAACGATCCGACAAATCGGTTCACGGAATATTTCCTTTCTCCTTGGAGACGGTACTCTGGGTTGGCGCCAGTACGCGCCATACGATGCAATACTCGTAGGTGCGGGAGCACCGGAAGTGCCGTCGACCTATCACGAGCAGCTCACGGAAGGCGGTCGAATCTTGATTCCGCTCGGCGACAGGGAAGAGCAGACGTTATATATGTTCACACGTCGGGGCGACCGGCTCGAGCAGAAGGAAATTGCGCCGGTGCGGTTCGTGCCGCTCGTTGGGAAATACAGCTGGGAGGGTATGTAGTGCAGCAGAGGCCGCAACGTCCATTCGTTCCGCATCGAACTCCGAAAACCTCACGTCAGGTCGTAACGCGCTCCGAGTTTCGCCTGGCGAGGCCATTCGTGCCCGGCTCTTCACGCGCGGAAGTCGATACGACGCCAACGAACGTCCCTGTAGAAGTGGCCGTGACTGAATACCAAATCGCCGAGCAACTTCCTCCCATCCAGGCATTTCTCGACCATGCTCCGCAGCACACTGGCGCTCAGTTCGGCCAGCCGGCTGACCAATACTCGCCGGATTTCGCCGAGGAACCCTACGAGCTTCCTCCAGTCGAGCACTTCATGGATCCACTGCCCGACGTTGCTGCGTTCGGCCCCGACAGAGAGGGAGCTTTGATTAACGAATCCGCAGCGTCGGTAGAGTACACTTCCGCCGCGGCGACGACTCGCACTGCGACCGAAACAGGATGGGTCGAAGACGATTGGCAGAACTACGATTGGCGGGCCGCTGCGGCCTTGAGGGATGGCGTGGACGCCAAAGCGTCCAATGAGTGGGCGACGACAAACTGGGATGTGGGCGCGCCAGTCCGCCGCGATCAAAACCCTGCGGCTGCGCACGCGATCGCCAGCGCCCTCGATCAGATCGCCCAGCGAATCAGAGAGGGAACGTTGAGCGTTCCCCCACCCGGCGCGCTCACAGATCCGACTGCGATTGCCGTGACTCTTGCCGCCCTTTTGGGGGTCAGACGCTAGCTCGCGAATGGAAAGTATCCACCTGGAGGTGAGCGGCCGGGTGCAGGGCGTGGGATTTCGGTGGTTCGTGGTGGACAGGGCACGCCGGCTTGGACTGTCTGGCTGGGTGAGGAACCGTCCCGACGGGAAAGTAGAAATCGCCGCTTCCGGTAATTCACCTGCGCTGGCGCAGCTCGAAGCCGCGGTTCGCGCCGGACCACCCGGGGCTCACGTGCAAAACGTCGCCAAGCTTGCCCCTGTTGCTGCCGATTCGCTCGAATCTCCGTTCGCGGTCGTTCGCTAAGACTTTCTTCTCCGTAGTCGCTCGTCTGCCTCACGATACCCGGTCGGCAAACCGACGTCGAGAAAGTCTCCCTGAATTCTGCAACCCGTGAGCTTTCCTCTTCGCAGCAATAGTTGCATGAGAGGGATGTCGTCGAGCTCGCTTCCGCTCGACAGAGTGGCCTCCACCTCGTCGATAGCAGTGAAAACTTCAGGATGAAAGATGTAACGACCCACACCGGTGAACGCGGAACCGGCACCCCTGAGGTCGAACGTCGTGCCGCGTGGGCCCTTGTCGGGGATCGAGTCGATGACAAACTCGTTGCCATCGAGCCGTCCAGGATAAATGGCCGTCGGCCCGTATCGGTTTCGATTGGCCGCCGTGAGCTCCACAATTGCTACGACATTCTTGCCCGTTCGGTACTGCACCTTGGAAAGCTGCGCGAGCGCCGGCTCATCGCCGAGAAAGAGATTGTCGGGAAGCGCCACACCGAACGCATCACTTCCCACAAACTCGCGGCCGAGCCTGATTGCATCAGCGAGCCCGCGGGGATTGTCCTGCGTAACGATCCGGACGGTCGCGGGCATTCCGGGTGTGCCCGCTGCGGCGCGCGCCGTCTCGTTCAAGTCCTCCTTCCCGGGCGCGGATACGATGAGCATCTCACCGACTCCACTCGCGGCACATTCCTCCATCACTCGAAGGATCAGTGGGACACCGGCAATCGGAAGCAGCTCTTTAGCCGCGCCTTTAGTTAGCGAAGACATCCGCGTTCCTTTTCCACCACAGGGGATCAGCGCCTTGGTGAGAGGATTCAATTCCCAAACTCCTCGATCCTGGCACCGCTACCTGCGCGCGTGAGCCACGTTTTCGGTTTTCGCCCAAAGCGATTCTCGTATTTCGACGAGAGATCCCTGGCGGCTGAAGCCAGGGCATCGAGATCTCCCACTGCGATCGCGCACCCGCCCCAACCAGCGCCTGTGAGCCGAGCACCGGTGACTCCCTTTTTTCCGCGGACGGTATCGACGAACCAGTCGAGCTCAGGGGTCGAGCACTCGTAGTTGTCCCGCAGCGATTCGTGCGATTGATACAGGAGCTCACCCGGTACCGTGTGCGTCTGCATCAACTGTGTCACAACGTTCTCTACTCGCCCATTCTCTTCCACGACATGGAGCGCCCGCTTGCCGATCCTGGGAGGCAGATGAGCGTGGCGGATCTCGTCTGTCGTGGCGGCAGCCAGGTTCAACAGGGAAGGGCGCGATCGGCGGAGCAGGGCAAGCGCTTCCTCACACTCCGCACGGCGCTGGTTGAACTCCGACGCCCGCAACGAGCGCGGCGATGCGGTATCGAAAATCAGAACAGCGTCGGGCATCGTCAC
>CATPBD010000060.1 GCA_955652265.1 uncultured Gemmatimonadaceae bacterium
CCCATCTGCAACCGGCTTTGGACCGGCTTTTCAGAGAGAATCCGCTTGCTTTTTCTCACCGAGTTGCTCGTGTTCCTGCACGCGGGTTAAGGCCGCCTGCAGGCCCTCAATACACAAGGATTGGATGATCAGTCAAGCGATATGATTTCGCCATTCGAGCCACCCGTGGAATGCGTCGGCGTTTATTCGGGTGTGGGGGTTAACCCATTATCGCGGCGAGAGATGAAGCTGCTGAAGCACCTTCAGCAATGCTGACATGAAATCACCCCTCCTTGTCTTCGTACTGATCCTTCAAACTGGCGACAACATTCGGATCCGCGAGCGTCGTCGTGTCGCCCAGCGCGCGTCCTTCCGCGATGTCGCGCAGTAGTCGGCGCATGATTTTTCCCGACCGCGTTTTTGGTAGATCCGCGGAAAACAAAATGTCGTCCGGGCGCGCAAGCGCGCCGATCTTTTTTGCGACGAATTCACGCAGCTCGTCTCGCAACGCCGGGCTTTGCTTGCTCTTGTCGCGTAGCGTCACGAACGCCGCGATCGCCTGGCCTTTGAGCTCGTGTGATTTTCCCACGACTGCGGCTTCAGCCACGGCGGGATGCTCGACCAGCACAGACTCGATCTCCATCGTGCCGATCCGGTGGCCGGCCACATTCAACACATCGTCGACGCGACCGAGAATCCAGAAATAACCATCGCTGTCACGTTTGGCACCATCACCGGGAAAATACAGATCGGGTCGACCCGGCCATTTGGAGAAATAGGTTTGAACGTAGCGCTCGTCGTCGCCCCAGATCGTACGCAGCATTGATGGCCATGGCTTGGTGAGGGCCAATAGTCCCCCGCCGACGTCGATGCGTTCGCCAATGGAGTCCAGCAGGTCGGCGCCGTATCCAGGTAGTGCCTTGGTGGCGCTGCCTGGCTTGGTTGGCGTGATGCCTGGCAGCGGAGAGATCACGATCGCACCCGTCTCCGTCTGCCACCATGTGTCGACGATCGGGCACCGGTTCCCGCCGATGTGCTCGCGGTACCACATCCACGCTTCCGGATTTATGGGCTCACCGACAGAACCGAGGAGGCGGAGCCGGGTCAAGTCGTGCTTCGCCGGATACTCGTCGCCCCACTTCATGAATGCGCGAATCGCTGTCGGCGCGGTGTACAGGATCGTGACGCCGTGCCGCTCGCAAATGTCCCAGAAGCGATCGCGCTCGGGCCAGTCCGGTGCGCCTTCGTACATCACGCAAGTCGCGCCATTGGCGAGCGGACCGTAGACGAGATAGGAATGTCCGGTCACCCACCCGATGTCCGCCGTGCACCAGAAAACGTCTTCGTCCTTCAGGTCGAACACCATCTTCGTAGTCGTGGCGACGCCCGTGAGGTAGCCGCCCGTCGTGTGCACGATCCCTTTCGGTTTTCCCGTAGTGCCCGACGTGTACAGGATGTACAGCACATCCTCCGCGTCCATCGGTTCGGGATCGCACCTGGTCTCGGCTGTTTTCATCAGCCGGTGCCACCAATGATCGCGGCCTTCCACCATTTCGGCGAACGCTTCATCGCCCGAGGCGCCGGGGCGGCGCTGCACGACGATCACGTGCTGTATCGAGGGTGTGTCCTCCAATGCCTTGTCGGAGTTCCGCTTGAGGGGTATTACCTGACCCCGACGGTATCCGGCGTCGGCCGTGATCAGGACTTTGACCTCCGAGTCGTTGATGCGATCACGCAGCGATTCCGGCGAGAAGCCGCCGAAAACAACCGAGTGAATCGCGCCGATCCGCGCGCACGCCAACATTGAGATCGCCGCTTCTGGAATGAGCGGTAGATAGATCGCGACGCGATCTCCCTTTCGCACGCCGAGTCCCTTCAGAACATTTGCGCAGCGCGAAACTTCGACGTAGAGATCCCAATAAGTGAGCGTTCGCCGATCTCCGGGCTCTCCCTCCCAGATTAGCGCTGCCTTGTTTCTGCTCGGCCCGCGCACGTGCCTGTCGATGCAGTTGGCGGCTACGTTGATTTTTCCGCCAATGAACCACTTCACGTGCGGGGGTTCCCACTCCAGAACTTTACTCCACGGTTTTATCCACTCCAGCTCGCGTGCCTGCTCGGCCCAGAACTCTTCCGGGTCGCGCGAGGCTTTCTCATAGATCTCCCGCGATGACACGTTGGCGGCACGAGCGAATTCGGGGGGAGGCTCGAACTTCCGGTTTTCCGTTAGTAGAACGTCAATGTCAGTCATTGTAGCGGAGTCGGTGTACGCGCTGAGATAGAGCGAGTCGCAAGGATACTGCGTTTTGCGCCGGTCTCGCCAGAGTGGCAAGTTCTATGCGAATGTCGCTCTCTTCTTCGACAACTGCTATCGCACCAGGGCCTGTCGTCGAGGTCGTCGCCCTCACGCGCGCCTTCGGCCCGAGAAAGGCTGTTGCCGGGGTGACCTTCTCCCTTGGAGCCGGCGACTGTCTCGCCTTGTTCGGACCAAATGGCGCGGGCAAGACGACTCTCCTTCGCGTTCTCGCAGGCCTGCTCAAGCCTTCGTCGGGAAGCGCCCGGGTATCCGGGATCGCGCTGCCAGCTGGTGCGGACGTCAGGTCGAAGGTGGGACTGATCTCGCACCACACGATGTTGTACGACGCCCTGTCTCCGCGCGAGAATGTATCCTTTGCCGCGCGGCTATACTCAGTGCCTCACGTATCGACGCGGGTAGAAGATTCATTGCGCCGGATGTCGATGCTGGAGCGAGCGGATACCCCCGTTCGCGCGCTCAGTCGAGGCATGCAGCAGCGGGTGTCGATCGCACGCGCGATGGTTCACTCGCCACAGCTCGTTCTCGCCGACGAACCCTACAGCGGACTCGACGACAGCGGCGCGCGCGCTCTGACAGCGCTTCTCCAGGAGCTTCGAGCAGTTGGCACTGCAATAATCATCGTCACTCACAACCTCGCCCAGGGGCTTTCTCTCGCCACTCATGCAGCGGTGATGCAATCGGGCCGGTTCGTGAGATACGACCGCCGTTCGGAAGTCGACGTGACATCGTATTCCACCACTTACCGTGAGGCATTGAACTCCGGTGAGTGAGACGATTTCTGCGGCGTGGCTGATCGCGCGGAAGGATCTCGCGATAGAGTTCCGAACGCGTAGCGCCTTCTTTTCCGCCGTTGTCTTCGCGCTCCTCGGACTCGTGATCTTCTACTACGCGTGGGATCCTACGGCCGTCTCGGTAACCGATCTGGCACCCGGCGTCCTGTGGGTGATTTTCACGTTCTCCGGATTGCTCGGATTGCACCGCTCCTTCGGCATCGAAGCGGCCGACCACGCCATCGATGGCCTACTCGCCTCACCTGTCTCGAGGCATGCAATCTTCCTCGGCAAAGCGATCGCGAACCTGATCTTCGTCGCGGCCGTGCAGATGATCGCGATCCCCGCACTCGTCCTCTTTTACAACCTTCCTCTCGGGGATGTCGTCGGACCATTGATCGCGATTGCGCTTCTCGCTGCTATCGGCCTCGTTGTGGTGGGCACCCTGTTCAGCGCGATGGTTGTCAACACGCGATTGGCCGAGCTGCTGCTGCCGATGCTCGCTCTTCCATTCTTCGTGCCGATTGTGATTGCCGCGACGCAGGCGACGGCGAAGCTGTTGAGCGGCCGACCCGTCAGCGAAGCTGACGCGTGGCTCAAACTCTTGGTTGCCTTTGACATTGTATTCGTTGCCGCGTGCACCCTCGCTTACCCGTTCACTGTTGAGGATTAAGAGCACTGCAACTGAACAGGTGGGAGGTGTCAGCCGGGCATCTCGCTTGATCGGGACCGAGAAGCAACAGAACGGGCGGGAGTTGTCAGTGGCATAGATGCCAGTGATTCAGTTCACGACGCCCAGACTTCCCTCAATAGTCTTATGGCACAGGCCTTTGCTTGTACCCTGAAGTGCGCCGGTAAAGTCCGGACGTAGTGAACTAACAAACTGAATTCTTAGCCACTCGCAACTCTCGCCTGTTCAGTTGGCAGTTTACAGCTTTCGCGCACTCAGTTGCCAGGTGGCAGCTCCCGCCTGTTCAGTTTGCAGTTGTCAGTTTGCAGTCATCAGTTGACCGTTGTCAGTTGCCAGTGAACCGTAGCGCCAATGCTCAGCGAGTTGTATCGTGTCTCGCCCCTAATCCGGAGAGGTCATGAACGGTAAGTACCTGCTCTATGGCACCCTTGCCGCCAGTATCACGCTCTTCGTTTGGCAAACGATCTCCAACGTCGCGATCCCCTGGCATACCGCGACGATGACCCAATTCAAGGACAACGCCACTGCCGCCCAGGCGATACGCGCGCAAGCGCCGACGAATGGCGTCTATTTTGCGCCGCAGGGAGTCCTGCTGGCGGTGTCGTTGACTCCGGACCTCGCTGACAAGTCAAAGTCGATGGGTCCAAACATGACGAAGCAGTTCGTGATCGACCTGGTCGCATCGCTTCTGCTCTGCCTCGTCGTTGCGCGGATCGGCGTGGGAAGGAAGCGGGATACCGCTCTCACGCTCGGCATCGCCGGATTGGCGGCGGGAATCATCAAGGAGATGTCGGACTGGAACTGGTGGGGCTTCCCGGCGAGCTACGCCATCGTCAACGAGATCGATCTCGCCATCCAGTTCGCGCTTGCCGGCATCGTCATCGCGTGGGCCTACAAACGGGCAATGACTGGTACGCCGGTGGCCGCCGTCCGGTAATCACATTTCGCAGTTAAATTGGATGGGCCGGTGACACGTCGTCACCGGCCCATTCGCAGGTAAATGCACCTCACATCGACATGAAGATCTCCTGGCTTCCCACCGTCGCCGGCCTGGCGGTTGTTGGGACTGTCATTCGCGCCGCTTTTTTCACGCCTCTGGAAGCGAAGCAGGGAGCTGCGCAAAAGATTTTTTACATTCACGTTCCCGCTGCCTGGGTGGCGTTCCTTGCCTTCGGACTCGTCGCGATCGCGAGCGGCGTCTTCCTCTGGCTTCGCGATCCACGACTCGACCGTTTCGCCGAGAGCTCCGCTGAAGTAGGAGTGGTTTTCACGAGCGTCGTGCTGATCACCGGTCCGCTGTGGGCCAAGCCGATCTGGGGAACCTACTGGGCGTGGTGGGATGTGCGTCTCGTGTCCACGCTCTTCCTGTGGTTCATTTACGTGTCGTACCTCGTTCTCCGCGGGGCGATAGAATCGCCCGAGATGCGCTCGCGATACGCAGCGGTGCTCGGAATCCTTGGCGCGCTTCTGATCCCGTTCATCCATCTGAGCGTGTATCTCTTTGCGACAATGCACCCGATGCCAATCGTCGGCAAGCCGAGCGCACCATCGCTGCCGAACGAGATGTTGCTGACACTCTTTCTCTCCCTGATCTCATTTACACTGCTTTATTTCACTTTCGTCCGGTCGCGGTATCGGTACGCGGTCGAGCGAGACGCAATCGCGGAAGCCGCGGGACAGCATGCCTGAGACGTCTTCGTACTATCACCTAGCCTACACAGTCGCGCTTTCGATCTACGCTTTATACGCATTGAGTCTTTACCTTCGACGCAAGCGACTGAGGGTTAGTTAGTGGTGGTCAATTTGTCGTCGTCTCCAGCAGTTCCAACCGAAATCTCCGACCCCATCAACGCGCGGATCCTGTCGGTGTCCGAAGACCGGGTCTCCGGCTTCGTCAACGAGCCATTTGCCCAGATCGCATTCTCCGCGGAACTCACGGAAGAGGTCGTGATCGAGCGTTTGCGGGCGATGCTCTCGGCCGGCGTCATCCGCAGGATCAGGCAGACCCTAATGGCAACCAACCTCGCGCCCGGCGCATTGGTGGCGTGGCGCGTGCCGACTGAGAAGCTTGATTCCGCCTTCAGCTACGTGGTTACCCAGGACCCATACTCGGGGCACGTGGTGATCCGCTCAACCGACGCGGAGACACCCGGGTCCGTGTACAGATTGTGGACGACGCTCAAGGTGCCGCAGGGATTCTCCATGACGCGACACTGCGATTTTCTCGCGGCAATAGTTGGCGCCGAGGCGTACCGGATCATGCCGGCGAAGCGGCTGTTCACGCTTGGCGTCGGTCACGTGCGCCGACGTGGAATGGAGCTGGGCTCGAGAAGCGAGGAGCGGGGACGCGTCTTGGACACCAACATCGTTGAGCTGTCTGCTCTCGAGTGGCGTGTGCTGACTGCGCTAAAACGCGAGTTCACGGTTGATGAGATTACGGCCAATCCGTGGCGCACCCGGGCGGAGGAAGCCGGACTCCCGCTCGAAGAATTCATTGGTGTCGCCCGGTCTCTCAGTGCGCGCGAAGTGATTGGAAGATTTTCCACGTTCCTCGAGCACGTCAAGCCGTCCGCGAGTGGTGA
>CATPBD010000061.1 GCA_955652265.1 uncultured Gemmatimonadaceae bacterium
CCAATCAAAGAAGCCCATCCACAGCTGAATGGCGTGTCGCCTGGCCACTCGGGTGTGTCGGGGTTGAGTGTGACGCTGATGTCGCGGAGTGTTGGCTCGCTACCGTTCACGCACATTCTCGGCGTTCGGATCGCTGCGCGGCTTCAGGCATCAACAAAGCTGAAGCAGGGAGCTGACAGGTTTGCAGCTTGCCAGCTGTGAGCTTTCATACTGGCTTTTTTCTCACGAGGTTCTTCGCGGTGTCGACCACGTGATCCGCTGTAAGCCCAAGCTCCGTATAGATCCTTGGCGCCGGAGCGGATGCACCGAAACGCTCGAGGCCGAGTATCACTCCGTCGTCTCCGACCCAGCGATACCACGACATCGGATGCGCTGCCTCGATCGCGATCCGCCTGATTCCTTTGGGCAGAACGCTTAGCCGATACGATTCGTCCTGCCTGGCGAAAAGCTCGTGACTCGGCATACTGACGGTGCGTGCGCGGATGCCGTCAGCCTCCAGTTTCCTCTGTGCATCGAGGATAAGCCCGACTTCCGATCCACTCGAGATGAGCACGATCTGCGGCGCACCGCCGGGCGCGTCAGCGAGAACATAGGCGCCACGCGCCAGTCCACTCGCCGACGCGTACTTCGCTCTGTCGATGAACGACAGCTTCTGTCGAGTGAGCGCGAGAGCGACAGGACCCTTGGTGTGCTTTAGCGCAACACGCCAGGCTTCGGTGGTTTCCGAGGCATCGGCAGGTCTGATCACTGTCATCTTTGGAATTGCCCGCAACGCACTGAGCTGTTCAATCGGCTGGTGGGTTGGACCATCTTCCCCGAGACCGATCGAGTCGTGGGTATAAACGTAGATAACGTGGCGGCTCATTATACACGCAAGTCTGATCGGAGGCCGCATGTAATCGGAGAAGATGAGAAACGTCGCCCCATATGGTACGATGCCGCCGGTCAGCGACATTCCGTTCATGATGGACCCCATTCCGTGTTCCCGAATTCCGAAATGGAAGTTGCGACCAGCGTAATTCTCGGCGGAGAAACTCGGCTCGCCCTTGATGATGGTGTTGGTAGAGCTGGCGAGATCGGCGGAACCGCCAATCAGCTCGGGGATCTTCTGGGCAATGGCGTTGATGACCGCGCCTGAGGCAGCCCGACTCGCGACGTTTCCATCCTTGGCGGTGAATTTCGGAAGCGCATCCTCCCAGCCATCGGGAAGATCACCGCGCAGACGCCGCTGAAGCTCTTTCTCGAGTGCAGGATTTGCCGTTCTATAGGCGTCGTAGACTTTATTCCATTCGTCTTCCGCCTTTGCTCTCCGCTTCGCAGCTTCGCGCCAATAGCGAAGGGCCTCGGGAGCAACGTAAAACGGTTCCTGCGACGGGTATCCGAGCGCCTGTTTGGTGAGCTTGACCTCTTCAACTCCCAGCGCGGAGCCGTGTGCTTCAGCGGTATCGTGCTTGTTGGGACTCCCGTAGCCGATATGTGATCGAACAACAATCAGCGACGGACGGGATTTTTCCGCTTTCGCAGTGTCGATAGCGCGATTGAGCGCAGCGAGATCGTTGACATCGGCAACGCGCTGAGTGTGCCACCCGTAAGCAGCGAATCGCGCGGCCGTGTCGTCGCTGAATGTGAGTGCAGTGTCGCCCTCAATCGTGATGTGGTTGTCGTCGTAGAACCCGATCAATCTGCCCAGCTTGTGATGGCCGGCGAACGAAGCACTCTCGTGCGAGACACCTTCCATCATGTCACCATCGCTGGCGATGAAGTACACGTTGTGATCGAAGATCTTCTGATCACGATTGAAAACCGCGGCCATGTGTGATTCTCCGACCGCCATCCCAACCGCGTTGCCGATTCCCTGCCCGAGTGGACCTGTCGTCGTTTCTACACCGGGCGTGTAGCCCAATTCTGGATGGCCGGGCGTCTTGCTTTCCCATTGCCGGAACTGCTTCAGGTCATCCAGAGTGAGATCGTAGCCAGTGAGGTAGAGCACACTGTACAGCAGCATCGATGCATGGCCTGCCGACAACACGAAGCGGTCGCGGTTGAGCCAGTTCGGATCCGCTGGATTGTAGCGCAGGTGCTGTGTCCAGAGCACGTAGGCGAGGGGCGCAAGCGCCATCGGCGTTCCCGGGTGGCCCGAGTCGGCCTTCTGAACAGCATCCATCGCGAGGACTCTGATCGCGTTGATGCAGAGCTCCTCGAGCGATTGACCAGGTGCGGATGAAGAAGACGGTGGTGCTGAGCGCGGAGCGGCCGCGGTGTCGGTGGGCTCTGACATTAGAGAACCAGGTACGCCGTAGGGTGGAGATGATGCGGGTTTAAGGAAGATGCCGTGCGTGGTAGGAGCATCATTTACAAGCTAGCTCATACGCGCGCGCGTTGCAGTGCGAGCCAATTAGCAGCTTCGCGTACTTCGCTGGGCACCAGATTGTGACCGGCCGGCTGCCACTCCAGAGTGACATCGGCGTGCGAGACTTCGAACAGCTCCGCCAATCTCTCGACGCTCGTGATGGGCACGATTGGATCCATCCGGCCCGCGGATATCAAGACGGCAGCGCCGCTGAGATCAGGGCGATCATCAGGCTCGAACACCAGCATCGGCCGAAATAGAATTGCTCCCTGAAGCAATGCTGGCTCCATGAACATTACGGTCGACGCAATGTTGGCTCCGTTCGAATACCCGAGCGCGAAAGTGCGGCCAGGGTCCAATGCATACTTCGAGATAGCGGCGCGAATGAAGTGCGCCAGCTCCTCGCCGCGCGAGCGCACCTCTTTTGGATCGAACACACCCTCTGCCAAGCGCTTGAAGAAGCGCAGGGCGCCGTTCTCGAGAACGTTACCGCGCGGACTCAGAATCGCAGCGCCAGGAGCGATCGCCTGTCCGATTCCGATGAGATCGTTCTCGTCGCCTCCGGTTCCGTGGAGGACGATCAGTGTCTCGGCAGACGTTGTGTCCTTGGCGGGAACGAAGCTATGAATGAATCCGAGGTCGTCGCTCATGCGTTCGGACCGCGCAGCTCGAGCGGTGCATGGATATTCGGCAGCAGTGCTTCAATCTCGAACCGACGGGGCTCGAGCCAGTCTGGAAGCTTCAAGGATTGTCCAAGTGAGTCGACAGGTTCATCGACTGCGAATCCGGGACCATTGGTCGCCACCTCGAAGAGCACCCCACCTGGTTCGCGGAAATAGATGGATTTGAAATAATCGCGATCAAGCTGTGGCGTGACGTTGTAACCGAGCGAGGTGAGCTCCGTGCGAAGCTGCATTTGCTCGGCTTCGGTGGATGCACGGAAGGCGACGTGGTGCACCGTTCCTGCTCCAATGACTCCGGGCCAGATGCCGGGGACACAGCGCAGGTCAACGATGGATCCGGGGCCACCGTCGCGAGCCGCGTAGCGGAAAATGCTTCCCTGTTCACGTACGAGCTTGAACCCGAGAGTGTTCGTGAGCAGCTGACCAGTCAGCTCATTGGCATCGAGCCAGAGAGTGACGGAATAAATGCCGCGAATGGCGTGCTCGGCGGGTACGCCTGCGCCCGACCATCCAGTGCGGGCATCGGCGGCGGGATAGGCGACGAGCTCGCCCATGAATCCTTCGTGATCCTTGAAGGCGATGACGCGCTCGTCCTCATAGCGGGCAGTTGGCTGTGCGAACTCGACCCTCTTTTTTATGAGCCGTTCTATCCAGAAGCCGACCGAGCTGGGGAGTATCGCGAACGACGTAACAGCGACCTGGCCGCCACCCTGCCGCCCCCGCCGCGCATCGGGCCAGGGGAAGAAAGTGAGAATAGTCCCTGGACTTCCCGAATCATCGCCGAAGTAGAAGTGATAGGTCGTCGGATCGTCGAAGTTCACCGTGCGCTTGACGAGTCGGAAGCCGAGGACGCCGGCGTAGAAATCGAGATTCCGCTGCGGATCACTCGCGATACCGGTGACATGATGAATACCGGCAGTGCGGAAACTCATCGAACCGATTCTTGCTTAGCTTCTTTTCGAGATCTCGCGCTGATCGGTGCTAGTGCGGGGAGATCCGCGCTCACCCCCGTAACCGCTTTTGTGCTCGTTGGGGTGGGATGGAACGTCTTCAGGGTTGGGTTGGCCGGAACGCGTGCCCGGATCGCCGTCGCCCTGTTTTGCAGGGGGTCTGGCACCTTGTTCGCGCTCTCGCTTGGATGGCATAATATCTCCAGTAGTCACCCTTCCATTGAAGCAACGGACATGCCGTTTGCTGAGGCGTTGATGTGAGCCGTACCCAGACCTCCAGAAAGCCCAAAAAACAAAAAAGTTTCCGCAATCTGAGCGACCCCAAGACGCTCAGTGAGCTGGCGTTGCGTCTGAAGGAAGGAATCTACATCACGACGCTGGACGGCGAGATCATCGACGCGAATCCGGCCTTCCTCGAAATGTTTGGCGTCGAAGCGCTGGAAGAATTGAAGGGTTCTCGCACGAGCGATTTTGTCAGACCCGAGGTGAGAGCCAGAGAGATGGCGCTGCTCGAGCGCGATGGGTCGGTTCGCGACATCGAGTTTCAGGTTACGCGCCGCGATGGAGAGGTGAGGACGGTCGTCGACAGTGCATTTCTGTCAGTCGATCCGCAGACGGGCGAGAAGTACTGTCATGGCATTCTTGTGGACATCACCCAGCGAAAGGAGCTGCAGACCCAGCTTCTCGAACTGAGCATTCGCGATCCACTGACCGGCTGCTACAACCGGCGCTATCTGAACACCGTCACGCGACAGTGCGAGGCACAGCCAAAGGGC
>CATPBD010000062.1 GCA_955652265.1 uncultured Gemmatimonadaceae bacterium
ACTCAGCATCGCGAGGTTATCGAGCGACTCCAGGCGATCGAGCGGCGGCTCGAAATGTTTACCGCACGCTAGTTCTTCCTAGAGTGCGCCCGCCTTCTTTTTCTCCTCTCGGTCAAGGTGATGCACCAGGGCTACTATAATCAAAAGAAAAACCACACTGACTGGAATCGTGCCCAAACCCAGTCCGCCGGCATCCCTCGCCGCCGTCAGCAGATCGCCCATCGATGCACCGAGAGGACGAGTCAGGATGTAGGCAAGCCAGAACGCCAGGACTTCGTTGAACAGCTTGAGGCGATAAGCGAGGTAGATCAGGGCAATTGCCGCGGCGAACACCAGCCCCGAAAGCGCGTAACCCACGCCGAGGCGCTCGGATATGAGATCTCCTCCAGACGTGCCCAGGGAGAATGTGAACAGGATTGCAGCCCAGTAAAACAGCTCTCTCCTGATGTTGTAGATCGTGTGAACGGAAAGTGTCCTTTCGCTCAGGTACCAGAACACGAAGACCGCGATAAGGGCAACGGTAAAAATGAGCGAAGTCGTCGCCAGAGGAACTCCCAGATTATCAACGAGGTTGTCGGAGATGAGCGTACCGACGACGCTGATGAACACGACGACAACCCAATAGATCTTCGGTACGTACCGCCTCGCCCTGAACTGGAACACCAGTGAAATCAGGAGAAGAAATGCCATCACGTACGAGGTGAGAACGGTGCCGAGCCCGAATGTCGTCGACAGAACATCCGCGGCGGTTTCGCCCACGGTCGTTGCCATGATCTTGAGGATCCAGAATACGAGCGTGACCTCCGGAACCCTGTTTACCAATCTCCCGAAATCTCCTTCCTGTGATGTTGCCAATGTGCGCCTGTACTGGAATAGGACGCGCGTCGTAACGCAGGATGCATTCCGCGATCACCGGCAGACGAGCGCTGCTGCATTAGCGGAATCTTACACCCGTCGGGAACAGGCTTTTCGGGCGCATGTGATAACTTTCACTGATGATCCGTCATGGTGTTCTCGTCGCGACGCTCACCGCTGTTGCCGCCTGCAGTCGCGGAGCGTACGCGCCCCCGGTTCCGAGTCCCGAAGCGTTCCCAACCGACAGCGCCACATGGGCATTGGCGAAGTCGCTCGCGCCCGTGCTCTACCTCCAACGCGACGAGCCCTTTCCACTCGATCGTGTGGCCGCGATCGTTCATCCGATACGGCCGATTATCGCCTACCACCTTCTCTGGCGGCACGATGTGAACGGGCAATGGGCTCCGTGGGCCAAGCCTTCGGACGAAGAGGTAGTATGGGTGGGCTACGATCCGATTACTCAGGCACCGACCGATGTCTGGACGTATTGGCATGGCACGCTGTTGCACACGCCGTGGATGGATCGCGGGCCTCCGGCGATCGACGTTCAGTGGGGCAAGCACGGATCTCTGCCGAGGGGAATCAACCCGAAAGATCTGCCAGCAGATAAGAGCCTGAGGGCCTTTTACAACTACGAGTTTGCACTCCTTCCCGACATCCTCCTCGGCAAGCTCGTGCACGGAGGACCGTGGGGATTCTTTCACAGCTTCGAGCGGTACAAGGACTTTTCCAAAGTGGTACCGCTCACCGACAGGCTCGATCTGGTTGTGAAAACCGACGATCCACGCACGCCGTTGCACGCGGTATTCGGTCATGCATACTCGAACAAGAAGTGGTGGCCCTGAGCTGATCTTCTCGTTTTGACCCCGGCATGTTGCGTGATTAGTCAATGGCCCGCCAGATTTCTGGGCGAGTGAGTACATCGTTGAGAAGATCGGGCCCTATCCGGCCTCCCGTACCGACCGCGAACGAGAGGGGTCAACGCTGAGGAGAACAGAACTCGCCGCGCACCAGCCTACACTCGCAGAGTTGGAGGCTGCTGCTGCTCTCGTCTACCAGTCGATGCCGGCCACTCCGCAGTACCGATGGCCGCTACTCGAGGAGCGGGTAGGAACAACCGTCTGGACGAAGCACGAGAACTACGCGCCGACCGGGGCATTCAAGGTGCGCGGCGGGCTCGTCTACCTTCAGCACCTTCTGCGCGAAGGCAGGAAGCCAGCCGGCGTCGTTTCGGCGACGCGGGGTAACCACGGTCAGTCAGTAGGATACGCCGCGCGTAAGTACGGCGTTTCGGCGGCCGTCGTAGTACCGCATGGAAACAGCACCGACAAGAACGCCGCCATGCGCGCACTCGGTGTCGAGCTCATCGAAGAAGGACACGACTTCCAGGCGGCATCCGAAATCGCCGACAAGATTGCGAAGGAGCGCGGATGGCACAGGTTTCCGAATTTCCATCCGTTGCTGGCGTGCGGCGTTGGGACCTACGCGCTCGAGTTGTTCAGAGCCGCCCCCGCGATCGACACGCTTTACGTGCCCGTTGGAATGGGGAGCGGAGTTTGCGGCGCAATCGCGGCGCGCGACGCGCTTGGGCTTCGCACTCGTATCGTGGCCGTGGTCTCGGCGGGCGCACCGGCGTTTGCCCTGTCTTACGAGCGAGGTGAGCCGGTCTCTCACGAGGTAACTACAAGAATCGCCGACGGCATGGCCTGCAGGACTCCCGATGAGTCGGCGCTGGCGATCGCCTCAAAGGGAGTGGAGCGCGTAGTTCAAGTCAGCGACGACGAGGTGAAGTCAGCGATGCGGGCGCTCTTTTCCGATACGCACAGCGTGGCAGAGGGTGCCGGGGCCGCTTCGCTCGCCGCGCTCATGAAGGACAAGGAATCGATGCGGGGCCGCACGGCAGCGATTGTGCTGACGGGCGCCAACGTAGACTCCGACGTCTTCGCCGACGTCATTTCGGAGCACAACTTCGCGCGCGTGACCTAGCAAACCGGGCGCATGTCCGCCGAACTCTCCGACGGACCTGCGCCCGTTCTCTGTCGGCTTAGGCCTTGTCGTATTGCAAAGCGAGTCTCAGCTGTTCGATTGCCCTGTCGCACGCCTCGAGAGCCGCGGCGCGATGGCCGCCGAAATCGTGACTCGCGCGCTGCATGTCAGTTTTGGCGCGCTCGAGCGCTGCTATAGCCTTGCGAATCGCTGGATGGCGCTCACGCCGGGCACCCGTGCCTTTTCTGATCGGAGTAGCGGTCTGTTGCGGAGCGGCCAAGACCTGCGCGCCTGAGAGTGGTGCTGCAAGTACTGATGATGCGGTCAGTGCCGGCAGCGACACTGCCGTGACGGCTGCAACAAGAGACATCCCGATTACTGCAAACGATTTGCGCATGTTGGCTCCTGGGGTGGGTGGGTTAGTAGGCTAGACGTACGATTTCAGGATTCGTTAAGCGGCAGGGCCGAGCACTCTGTCTCTCCATCTATACCGGCTCTCTTTCGGCCGAGTCGATCCGGATCGTCAGTTCCTGCGCGCCGAGCACAGGATGGGTGGCCTTTAGCCTGACGGTGCCAGGGGTCTCACGCGCGCGGATCCAGATCGCTCCGCATCCTCCGCTTAGGCTGAAAGGGTTATCGCCGATGATCTCCGCGGGTCCGTCGATAGAAAACTCGATCGCAGCAGAA
This sequence comes from uncultured Gemmatimonadaceae bacterium, assembly GCA_955652265.1. Lineage (GTDB taxonomy): Bacteria > Gemmatimonadota > Gemmatimonadetes > Gemmatimonadales > Gemmatimonadaceae > UBA4720. Next base: position 3,529 of record CATPBD010000062.1, read on the forward strand.
CTGTAGCGCCGCAGGTTGCCATATTCGTCGGTGACCATGAACCAGACGCGGGTGCTGTCGGCGCCGTCGGCGCGCAAAGTAGTGTCATCCGAGCGTAGCACGAGCTGTTTGTCGACGCCTCGCGCCGAGTATTTCTTCTCGATGACTTTCCTGCCCGCGATATAACCCTCGATGCGTAGATCGCCTTCCGGCGCATCCTTGAATTGCACCTGATACAACGGATGGGGAAGATTGCCGAAGTTGGTGCGATCGGGATCTGCCTCCATTAACAGCTTGTCGCCGACGTAGAACTTGAGGTGATCACAGTTCGAGCAAACCACACCGTGCTCGAGCGCATTCGTCAGGTCGCCCTGAGTCGACCAGTCGAAGGTCGGAACCAGAACCACTTCCTCCGCCGGGTCGCACTGCGATTTGTAGAAGCCCGCCGCGGGTTTGGGAAGCCGGAAGATGTCGCACACGCCGTGGTAGCAGATGCGATCTCCTGAGCCGAAGTCGTAGTGGGTGTCGTAATCGAAGGCGCACCAGCCGAGTCCGCCGGCGTACTGTGGGTTCGAGGCGAGCTGGTTGTGAACGCGCGCGTGCCGCAGCGTGTGCTCGGTGAGACGGTCGCCGCTGTCGTACATCTTGGTGACGTAGGTGTGACCGATGAATTCGGTGTTTAGGTACCGCGGGTGATTGGGCGGCTTGAGCGGAAATCCGAAATCGTTCATCGTGAAAACGTCTTCCAGGAATTCGGAGCTCTGGAAAAACCGCACACCTCCTGTCTGACGCGTTGGATCGAGCGAATGCGCGAGCGCGTTGGTCCGGGTGTAGAAATCGTGATCGTCGGGTGACTCGTTGATCCGCACACCCCACAGAATGACAGAAGGGTGGTTCCAGTCTCGGCGAATCATCCGCCCGACGTTGGCTACGGCGAGCTGTTTCCACTGCTCATCGCCGATGTGCTGCCAGCCCGGAATCTCCTCGAAGACGAGAAGGCCAAGCTCGTCACACGCGTCGAGAAAGTGCGCCGACTGCGGGTAGTGCGACGTGCGGACGACGTTGATCTTGAGCTCCTTCTTCAGGATCTCCGCGTCACGCCGTTGAACGCGCGGCGGCATCGCCTGACCCACGAACGGGAATGTCTGGTGCCGATTGAGTCCGCGCAGCTTGATCACATTTCCATTCAGCTCGAAGCCGTGATCGGTGAACTGCGCCTGGCGGAAACCGATGCGGCGCTGGTCTTCGTCGATGATCGTGCCGCCACTCTTCAGTCTCACTACTACGGTATATAGGTAGGGAGCGGCGAGGTCCCACCGTTTTATGCCGCCGAGGTTATCGAGCTTCACTTCATACGTAAGGGGACCGCCGGTCTCGAGGCTTGGAGGAACCGTGGTCTGCCCCCTCGCCACAACTCGACTGCCATCGCGCAGCTCCACGTCGAGCTCGATGTTGGGCGGCGTTTTGAGTTGCGAAATGAAGCAGGAGACATCAAGGCCCGGGCTCGCGGTCAATACACTGCGAGGCTTCGCGAAAATGTTCTCGATATAAGTCGCGGGCACGAGTCGCAGCGCGACATCGCGATAGATCCCGCCGAAAGTGAGGTAGTCGATCTCGCCACCGAACGGCGGGATGTCGGCGCGCTCGGTTGAATCGAGCTCCACGGCGAGGACGTTATCGCCGCTCCAATTGATCTGCGGCGTGAGGTCGAAGGAGAACGGAGTGTACCCGCCCTTGTATTCTCCCAATCGCTGGCCATTGAGCCAGACCGTGGACGCCGTCATTGCCCCGGCGAAGTCAACGAAGACGTGATACCCACGCGCCTCGGGCGGCAGCCTGAAGTGGCGACGGTAGAGCGACACGAACTGATACGACTTGTCGTTGAAGCTGTGCCAGGGCAGTCGCTTGTTGGTGTGCGGGATGGTAACCCGCTCGAGGTGCGAGTCGTTGAAGCCGGGCGCGGTGTCGTTCGGCGAACGTTGAGGGGAGAAGCGCCAGTTTCTATTGATCGGAAAGACGAGTCGCCCGCCTCGCTGTTGGCGGTCGGCAAATCCCTTCGCGATGTTCCGACGATCGAGCGAGAGACCAGCCATCACTGCGCCGGCCGACATCAGGAAGTCGCGTCGCTTCACGTTACCCTGGGCCCTCATCTCAGGCAGAGCACGAATTTACGAATCAGCGAAATATCTTGCTAGGCATCTAAGCTTGCTAGGCATCTATGAGGGAAGGCTATGCGGATTCGGCGGATCGATCGTGGTGGAAGTTAAGCTCCAAGTGGCGGGGTTTTGATGATTTGATGTTGGGTCTGCCGCACGATTCTGTGTTCGTGACGCCCAGCAATTTGATTGAAGAATCGCTTACCCGTTCCGTGATCGGGGCATTTTTTGAGGTTCACAACAACCTCGAATTCGGATTTCTCGAGCACCTATACGTCTTGGCGCTTGAACGCGAGCTGATCGCGCGCGGGCATCAGGTCCGTCTCCTTCTACATCTTGGTACCAAAGCCAGCATCCACCGAGAGATCTGTCACAACACCCGATCTAATCAGCCAAATCCGTTCAATCCGCCGAATCCGCATAGCCTTCCATCCTAGATGCCTAGCAGACCCGATTCTTGACTGTTTAGCCGCTATGGAAGCTTTTGAGCTCCGCCCCCCGCCCCCTCGATCGATCCCGAGGGGCGCCGCAGCACCGGCTTCGCCACGCAGCACCACTGCTCGATGGTTTCGTCGTCCGCCTGGTCCCCCCCCTCAGGAATGGGCGCCAGTCGCCGCTTCTCGCCTGCCGGCGCGAAGCATAGCCACCCGTACGCGAACTCGGCCGCCACATGGGTGCGAGACAGCTTTTCTGATCTCCGCTCTAGACCGCCACGCCTTTCCGCCGCGTCGATCCGGTCCTCGTCACTCCCTCGCCGCTGAGAAAACCTGCGCTCAACGGCGTCGGGATGAACTTGCCACACATCCCACGTCTTCCCCTGCCGGTCCTTGAATTGTCGGTGTGTCACCCAGTTCGCGCAGCGTGAGTTATGTCTTCTCACGCTGCGAAATTCTTGCCAGCGGCGGTGCCTTCTCATCTTTCTTGGAATCCCCGGTTAGCGCCTTCACCAAGGCACCGTGCTCTCCGGGCCGCTCGTCGCCCCACAATAACAGCAGGGCCAGAATTCCGTACGTCGGCAGATGACCCACCAGCTCGCGCCAGCCGAGAAATGGAAGCGTGAGATTGAACGGCACGAGCGTCACCAGGATGACAAGCCGGACGAATGCGCCCGAGATGAGCATGAGTCCGACTGTGAGCTCCACTGCGCCGGCGATCAACAGAAACCTGGTGTCGTCAACGCCGGCGAGTCCGATCGCCGGGAAAAAGTTGAAGTGGTGCTCCGACAGAAAGGCGAGTCCCATCGGGATATTCCAGATCTTCTCCGTGAATGCGACGATCGTCAGTCCGATTCCGAGCGCGATCCTCAGCACCGGAACGGCGTACGGGATGAGCCGCGGTAGAGGCTTGTGCAGCTTCTCGAGCGCCATGTCGAACGCGAGTGGGCCTCGCCCCGTCGCGAAGAGGAAAAAGGCGATGCCGAGGATCTCGGTGTGCTCGATCAGTCGCAACGGCCCGAATACGATCACGCCCGCCAGCCAGATGACACCGAGCGCCGCCGCGGCAGGGCGTGCCAGCGCGCCATAGATGAAGCTGAGGGCGATCGCGATCTCCGCCGCGCCGAGGAGGCCGCAAAGGAGATTCACGGGAAGGACGAGATTCGGGATGAAGAGTTGCCCGCTGACGCCGCTCACGAGGAGCGTGACGCCCATGTGGATGCCGATCACGAGTGGCACCCACATGAGCAACTGCACGTAATTCTCCCACGGCATCCCGAGTGCTAACGGACCGGGTACGACGGGCCGCCGTCCTCGTGCACGCCACAGCACCACCGCAACGGCCGTGATGCCGACTGCGACCGCCACCGGGATCAAGCTCCCAGGCGTGTTCCACCGGTCGAACTGCACGGGGAACTTTGCCTCGTCGGTGAACCAGCGCTCGTGCAGGATCACCGTACTTCCCGTTCGCTTCCTACCTTGCCTCCATCGACGCGCTCGACTCCGCGGAAACTATGCGGGCAGCTGCGGGGCGGGTCGGACCCTGGCCCGCGCCGGTTCTCTCTATCGCCATCGCGATGTCATCAAGATCGATTGCCGTCAGCGTGAGCGTCGCGGCGCCGATCCAGCCATCGACCTGCTCCGCCGATCTCGCACCGACGATCGCGCCGGTGACACCGGGCCACGCCAACGTCCACCCAATCGCGATTGACGAGACAGTCGTGTTATGGCGCCGAGCAATCGGGATCAGCGCATCGCGGAGCGCGATGTTTCGCTCGAGGTTGGGCGTCTGGAAATTGGCCGAGCGCTGACGCCAGTCGTCGGGCGCCATCTTCCTTACGCGCTCGGCGGAGAAAGTCTCGGTTAGAATTCCCGACTGCATCGGGCTATAAACAATCACGCCGGTGCGATTGGCGCGGCACCACGGGATCTCCGCGGCTGCGGCCTCCCGCCTGATGAGTGAGAACGGAGGTTGGAGTGAGTCAACATGATGGATCACCTCGATCTTCCGGAGCAGCGACACATCGAAGTTGGAGACGCCGATCGCGCGGACTTTTCCTTCTTCCTGGAGTTGCACCATCATCCGCCAGGATTCTTCGGGCGGCGTCCCCGAATCCTCGTCCGGCCGGTGGAACTGGTAGAGATCGATGCGTTCGACGCCGAGCCGGCGCAGTGACGCCTCGCACTCACGGCGAATCGATTCGGGACTCAGGATCCGTCGCGCATCCTTCATTGGATCCTTCGGGTCCCAGACGAGTCCGCACTTGGTGAATATGTACGGGCGCTCGGCTCCTTTGCGCTGCTTGAGCAGTCGTCCGACGACCTCTTCGGAGTGCCCGAGCCCGTAAACGGCGGCGGTGTCGATCCAGTTGACGCCGAGCTCGAGCGCACGATTCATGGCGGCGATGGACTGATCGTCGTCCTGAGGTCCCCATCCGTACGACCAACCGCCACCACCAGTCGCCCACGCGCCGAAGCCAACGCGGGTAATGTCGATGTCGGTAGTACCGAGCTGGCGGGTGGGGAGTTTGGTGGGCATGGGCGAGTACTCCTGAGTCTGGTAGCTGGCGATGAAAGGCCATCTCACCTGCCAATGTTGTGCCCGCACTACTATATATTCGGCGAAGCTGCTTAGAGTATTAGGTGTGATCGAGACAGAATCGGAACGGAGAACAGAGACCTGGCCGCGGCTGTACCTCGACGACTGGTCGGCCACGCAGCCGACACTCCATCGGTGGACACAGATCGTCGGCAAAACTCGGGTGGCGCTCTCGCCGATGCAGAATCACTGGTGGCACGTCGCTCTCTACGTGACAGCTCGTGGGCTGACGACCTCGCCGATCCCCACTCGGGGTGCGGCGTTCGAGGCGGAGTTCGATTTTATAGATCACGCTCTGCTGATTCGAACGAGCGAGGGCGAGACGAGCATTGTCCCACTTGTGGCGCGCACCGTTGCTGACTTCTACGCCGACTACATGTCGGTCCTGCGCTCGCTTGGCATCGATGTCCGGCTCAGACCGATCCCGTCCGAGATGTCCGACACAATGCCGTTTCCTGATGACCGAGCGCATGCATCATACGATGGTGAAGCTGTCCAGCGCTGTTGGCAGGTCCTGGTGCACGCCGATCGCGCGCTCAAGGAGTTTCGCGGAGGGTTCCTGGGCAAATCGAGTCCGTCCCATTTCTGGTGGGGCGGTTTTGACATCTCGTGCACGCGATTCTCGGGGCGTCGAGCCCCTCCGCATCCGGGCGGGATTCCCAACCTTGCGGACTACGTGACGCGCGAGGCCTACTCGCACGAGTGCATCAGCGCCGGCTGGTGGCCGGGAACTGTTGGATCGCCGGTGGCCGAGCCCGCGTTCTACGCGTACTCGTACCCGGAGCCGCCCGGCTGTGACGTGGCGCCAATCAAACCTGCGACCGCCTACTACCACCC
>CATPBD010000063.1 GCA_955652265.1 uncultured Gemmatimonadaceae bacterium
ACGCAGCGGCGATGATGCCGGGGAGCACGAAGATGAAGACCGGGAGAATCTTCAGATAGCCGGCGAAGATCGTCCCACGGCGGGCTTCTGTGATGTTGCGGGCTGCCAGCACGCGCTGAACGATGTGTTGATCCGTACACCAATACCAGATGCCGAGGATCGGTGCTCCAAAGACGACTCCTGTCCAGGGGAAATCCTTATGGTTGGACGGCTTCCACATCGAGAAAAAGTCAGGCGGCACCTTGTCGTGGAGCCCGGACCATCCGCCGACTGCATGGAGACCGATGAACATCAGAGTAACTGATCCCAGGATGAGCACGACGGCCTGCATCACTTCTGTATAGATCACCGCGCGCAGTCCACCGAAAATCGTGTACAGACCCGTGATGACGATGAGGATGGCCGCGCTGGTCCAGAAGTCGTATCCTGTCACCGCCCGCATCACGACGCCGCCGGCGAACAACGTGACGCTGATCTTCGTAAGCACGTAGCCGACTATGGATACCCAGGTGAAGTACGAGCGCGCGGCGGGGTTGTAGCGGCGTTCGAGGAACTCCGGCATGGTGTACACGCCGCTTCGCAGGTAGAAGGGCACGAACAGCCATCCCAGAAGCAACAGGATGAAGCTGGCGAGCCACTCGAAGTGGCCCACCGCCAGACCGCTCGCCGCTCCGGTTCCCGCGAGTCCCACGAGGTGCTCGCTTCCGATGTTGGAAGCGAAGAGGCTGGCTCCGACCGCGAGCCAACCCACATCCCGGCTCGCAAGAAAGAAGTCCGCGCTCACATTTTTCTCGCGGCGCGCGGCCCAGTAGGCGATCCCGGACAGCACGAGGAAATACGCCCCGATCACGAAGATGTCGACGATGTTGAGGTTGCTCATGGCGTTCGGTCAGTGAGAGAGAAGTGGACGTCCGAGCTTTTTGCGCCCTGCCCTCCGCGACCTCTAGAGCGGAGTCCGCGAAAAATCTGACCCTTTTCGTCGCTCCGCGCTACCGTCGTCTAAACTTTCGCGTCACCGTTATTTCTTTGTCGAAGAGAGCGGGACCATGATGTGCGCGTAGGGCGTGCCTCTCCACATTACCCACGGACCTCCGCTCTGACGAGACGTCGGTATGCCGGCCAACGCACTCTGGTCGGTCACGAGGAGCATGACGTGCGGAGGATCGTATCCCCACTCGTTGTCGGCGGTCGCCTTGGTCGCGTACGGATCCGTGTTACTTCCGTACGCACCGCCAGGCGCTGCCATGTAGCCGATGCCGGCGTGCGAGACCTTCGGCGGGGTCTTCGACATCATCGCGCCCATGAAGCCCAGCCACTGGTCATCTACGCACATCGGATCGTTCCCCTTCGTCGCTGGGAAATCGGGAAGACACGTCCACCCATTCGTGCCGGCACGGAGTGTTGTCATCTGTGCCCCTTCGGTCGCTGGCCAATCCATGATCGTCGCGTTTCCCGAGATGGATCGTGGCGCCGCAGTCATTGCGTTGGCAATCTTGTGTGCTTTCGTCGACTTCTTCTGCGCAGTGGCCTGATCGGCAAAAGCACCGAGGAGCAGCACGAGCCCGATCAGAGTCAGAGTGCGGTGCATACGATCCTCCGCGATACGGGTGAACAACCAACATACCATAGTGATTGCGGCTGTCCAGACCAGGGCGCCCTCGTGTCGGGTGGCGGACATCCTGTAGTGTGACAGAAGCGTGACAGGGAACAACTCCCAAAACGTTGACATCACCGTCCTGCGCCGATAGGTTGCGAAGAGCGCAGTTATGCGCTGGAATCGCACTAGAACTGACATCAACACCGATAATGAAGCCCATCGCTCATCGCCCGATTAACGCAATTCTCGAGAACCGTCTCAATGGCGGGTGCTCGATGCGCGGCGCGCGGCGGCGAAGAGGCTAAGTGTACTTACTACCGTAAACCTCGCCCCCGCGTCTCGACTGGATGCGGGGGCGATTTCGTTTTTGAAACCGGTGACGGCGCGGTCGACGATGGTCGGACGCGGACAACCGCGAATGGAGGATTAATGAGGAAGCATTACCTGCTGGTGAGCGACTTCGATCAGACGCTGAGCTTCAACGACTCTGGTCTCGTACTGAGCGAGATGCTCGGCATCACCGGCTTTCAGGACAAAGTCGCCAACCTGGCGGCGCTCAATCTCGTGCAGGAAGGCGCCGAGCTCACCTACCTGTTGCGTCACGATCCGGAGTTTCGGCGCGTGCGCAGGGATGATCTGCTCAAGGTCGGCCACCGCATCCGGCTCAAGAGAAACATCGCGCTGCTCGCCGAGTTCCTGAAGGAGGGTATCGAAGGATTCCGCTTCGACTTCTACGTCGTTTCTGCTGCGCCGTGGCTGGTGGTGCATTCCGCGCTCGAGGGGATCGTGCCCCCGGATCACATCATTGCCGCGCACTTTGGCTTCAGCTCCGAGACAGGCGAGATCGAGACAATCGAGCAGGTCCCGGCTGGTTACGGAAAGGTCGCGGCCGTCGACTACCTCCGCTTCCGACTTGGCGTCCCGAGTGATCGCGTGGTGTACGTGGGTGACGGCAGCTCCGACATTCACGTCATGCTGCACGTGAATCGCGGCGACGGGCTGACAATCGCTGCATCGGAAGCCCGGCACA
>CATPBD010000064.1 GCA_955652265.1 uncultured Gemmatimonadaceae bacterium
GCCCAGTGCCGGTTCTTCGAGACCGCGATGAAAGAGGCCGAGGACGAGGGCGTCGAGTCGTTCCGGGTCGTGGGCGACATGTGGGGCCTTCGCCTTCTGGTATCAGCGAAAGAAATGATCGAGTTGGAGGTCGGATTCGAGCGATTGATCGTTCCGCGTTTCCCGGTAGTCGCGCTCTGTGCGTACGACGCGCGAAAGTTCGCCGGGGTTGAGCTGTTGGACGCGCTCAAGGACCACCAGGACACGTTCAAGTTTCCTATGGGAAGGACACTCGCATAGGATTCTGAGCGCGGACTAAATGCCTGAGCTTCCTGAGGTGGAACGCGCCGCTCGGCGTCTTGGTCGAGCCGCGCTGGGCAAGACGATCGCATCAGTTAAACCGATTCATCCCGCGCTCAAGAGAAAACTGTCTCCCGCTCAATCACGTGCGATCAAAGGAAAGCGGATCGAGCGGATAGAGCGGAGAGGCAAACATCAGCTCCTCCATCTCGACAGCGGTGAAACCATCGTCGTTCATTTCAGGATGAATGGCGACTGGGAGATCGGAACTACGGATGGAGACCTCGATCCCTTCGCGCGCGCCGTGATCGAGCTAACCGATGGAACCCGAATCTCGCTTGTCGATCGCCGCGCGCTCTCCTCCATCACTCTGGACAAGAAAGGCGCGTCGTCGCTGCCGAAACTCGGACGCGAAGCGAGCGACCCAACGCTCGACGCGGATTATCTAGCTGAAGTCCTCAGGAGAAAGAAGATTGCCATCAAGCCAGCCCTCATGGATCAATCCATCATCGCCGGGCTCGGCAACATCTACGTGGCCGAGGCGCTGTGGGAAGCGGAGCTCGATCCGAGACGACCAGCTGCGAAGGTGTCGAGAGCGAAGCTCGAAAAGCTGATCGACGCGATCAGACTCGTGCTGAGCCCGAGGAAGCGCCGACCCGGGCGCTACACCGACAAGCGTGGCGCGAGCAGATTCGCTGTTTACGATCGGGAGGGAAAAGAGTGCCGGCGCTGCGGTGGAACCGTTGAGCGAATCGTTCAAGCCGGGCGCTCCACCTACTTCTGTCCCAAGTGCCAACGCTAACGCTGCGGCGTGCGAACGCCTGACCAACCGACGCGATCCGGACGCCGATGCCTTGATTCTTAGTCCATCACGTCGAGCAGCGCGCCCTTGATGTAACCCGTCTCCGGAATGGTCAACACTTCGGGGTGATCCAGTGGTTGACCGGTGAGCGCGAGGATCGCGATACGGCGGCCGCTGTCTGTGGCGGCGTCCTGCAGCATCTCCAGAAAGAGCGGCTTCGTCAGGTGGAAGCTACAGCTCGCCGTATAGAGCAAGCCGCCGGGAGCGAGCAGACGCATCGCCCGCAGATTGATGTCCTTGTATCCGCGCATCGCCGCGGGAAGTGCGGCGCGCGTCTTCGCAAACGCGGGCGGATCGAGCACGATCGTGTCGAAGGTGATCCCTTCGCGCTCCTTTTCCCGGAGGTAATCGAACGCGTTCGCCTCGACGAAGGAGATGTTCTCGAGCGAGTTTCGCGCGGCATTCTCCCTCGCCCGGACAAGCGCCGGACCAGATGCGTCGAGCGCAGTCACGTGCGTGGCGTTCCGCGCCAGGTGCAGGGCGAACGATCCGTGGTAGCTGAAGCAGTCGAGGGCACGCCCTCGAGCGACTGTTCCAACAAAGTGGCGGTTCTCGCGCTGGTCGAGGTACGCTCCTGTCTTCTGGCCCGTCCACGGCGCAGCGAGGAACTTCACGCCGTACTCGTGCACCTCGATCTCGCGCGGAACTTCGCCGTACAGGACGACGGTCTCCCGAGGCAGGCCTTCCTTCGCTCGCAGCGGCACATCGTTCCGCGCCAGAATCCCGGCCGGCTCGACCAGTGAGCGTAGCGAGGAGATGATCTCTTCCCCGAAACACTCGAGGCCGGCGCTCATGAACTGCACGACGAGCCATTCGTCGTACCGGTCGCAAACAAGTGAAGGGCACCCGTCCGCTTCGCCATGAATCAGCCGAAAGGCGTTGGTATGATCCTCGAGTGGAACGCGCCGCGCAGTCGCAGACGCGATCCGCTCGTCCCACCACGCCTGGTCGATGACCGCGTTCGGATCGCGGTCCAGAAGCCTGAACGAGATCTCCGATAGCGGGCTCCAGAGCGCCCAGCCGAGGGGCTTACCCCGATTGTCGTGGACGAGTACGGCGCCGGCATCCATGAGCGGCCGCTCGATCACATCCGTGCGGTAAATCCACGGATGCCCGGCCATCCACCGCCGCGCACCCTTCACGTTCACGCGTGCCACAGTCATGCGTGAATGTAACTCCCGCAGACGACGCCTCCACTCGGATAGTAGCGTATGTTTCTTGCGAGTCGCGTTTACATGAAAGACCTCGTCCAACTTTCGGTCGGCGCAGCAGCGGCAGGCGGGCTGCTCTACCGCGAGCACAGCATGCGAACGAGGGCCGAGCGGCTCAGCGCGGCCACGCTCGAGGCGCTGCTCAACGCGATAGACGCCAACGATGCCACCACCGGCGCTCACGTCCGGCGTGTCGCCACCTACGCCCTTATACTCGGCGAAGCAGCCGGTCTGGACGAGCACACTTTGCACAGCATCGAGCGTGTCGCGCTCTTCCACGACATCGGGAAGCTCCACGAGGCGCTAACCGACATCTTTCACGATCCGGCCAAGCTTACTCCGGAGGAGCGTCGCGCCGTGATGACGCACCCTCAACGCGGCGCAGATGTGCTAGCTCCACTGGCGCCGTTCTTTCCGGACCTTCCGAAGGGAGTCGCGGCGCACCATGAACGATGGGACGGGACCGGGTATCCGCGCGGGCTAAAAGGGAGAAGAATTCCACTGGTGGCGCGCGTCGTGGCGATCGCCGACAGCTTCGACGCGATCACTCACCGACGTCGCTACAGCCACGCCCGCAGCTTCAGCGAAGCAATGCGCGCCATCAAAGAGGGACGCGGCACGCAGTTTGACCCGGATCTGGTCGACGTGTTTCTGAGCCCGCCGGTACGCGCAAAAATCGAGAAGGCAATGCGGAAGGCGAACATGCCACACAGGAAGCAAAGCAATCGGAGGCGCGGTGAGGCTCAACCCGCGCCCGATATCACTTTCCGATGGCGGCCGCGATCTCGCGGGTCGCGCGCTCGGGATCCTCAGACCTGAAGATCGAGTTGATCACGGCGACTCCCGCCGCACCGTGCACCGTGATCTGAAGCGCCCGATCCGCGGTTATCCCGCCGACCGCTATGCTCGGCAGTGCGATCATTCCCGCCAGGCGCTCGAAACCGCTGACACCGATCGCGATGCCGGCGTCGCTCTTCGAGTCGGACCCGAATACCGGGCCGATCCCGACGTAATCAGCCGCCCTCGCGTTTGCCAGCTCAGTGTCGCTGCCGAGTGATGCGCCGATGATGAAATCAGTTGGTGCGAATCTCCGGATCGCGGCTACTGGAAGATCTGCCTCGCCGACGTGAACCCCGGCCGCGCCGGCCGCCAGCGCTATATCTGCGCGGTCGTTAACTATTACCGGAACTGAAACCCTGCTCATTATCGCTCGCGTGATCTCAACAACTTCGCGTGGCGGTGCGCTCTTGAGCCGCACCTGAACGCTCGTTGCCCCGCCCCGGACGGCCGCTGCCACTCGATCCACGA
>CATPBD010000065.1 GCA_955652265.1 uncultured Gemmatimonadaceae bacterium
CGTACGACCATCGTGCGGAGCGTTTTCGACACCCTCGCCCTTCCCGCGCTCGGCCCCACCGTGCGCGCGTACCCGACGACCGATCCCAATCTTCCGCAGATTCCGTTCGATCTGCCAAGGGCTCGACAGATTCTCGACTCACTCGGGTGGCGCGCCGCGGCGGGCGATGGAATGCGCTCGCGCAACGGACGTCCGTTGCAGTTCACCCTCTCAGTCCCAAGTTCGAGCAAGGTTCGCGTTCGATTGGCGGTACTTCTACAGGAGCAGCTCCGCCAGGCAGGCGTCAAGGTCGATATCGAACAGCTCGATTTTCCGGTGCTCGTCGAGAAGGAGAGAAAGCGCACGTTCGACGCGGCGATCGGACAGTGGAACACTCAGCCGAGTCCCGGCGCTGTTCGCGGATCCTGGGGAACGGCAGGTTCGCGCGCGTCGAGCGGCAACAACTACGGCTCCTATGAGAATCCGGTGTTCGACGCCTACGTCGACAGCGCGCTCGCCTCGTTCGATCCAGGCGCGCGGAAATCGTATTTCACGAAGGCGTACGAAACGATCATCCAGGATGCCCCGGCGATCTGGCTGGCTGAGCCAACTCCGACAGTTGGGTACAACTCACGTCTGCATCTCGCGCCGTTGAGATCGGACGCGTGGTGGGCGCACATCCCCGATTGGTGGATACGGTAGCGGGTGCTCCGCTACCTCGCGCGACGGCTCGCTCAGGCCGCAGTAATCGTCGCTTTTGTCGCGACGATCAGTTTCGCGCTCATTCATCTCGCGCCCGGCGATCCGTTCAGCGCGGTGATGGACAACCCGAACGTGAGCGAGAGCGTGCGTCAGACGCTGCGCGCCCAGTACGGGCTCGACAAGCCACTGCCCGACCAGTTCGTTCGCTACATCGGTCAGCTCGCGCGGGGTGACCTCGGGTGGTCCTTCTCGCACGATCGGCCGGTGCTCGACGTTCTCGCTACCGCGCTGCCGAATACGCTGCTGCTAATGGGCGTGGCTCTCGTGGGGAGTTTCGTGCTGGGAATTCTTATCGCCCTGATTCAGGTCGCCAGACGAGGATCCGCAGCCGACCACGCGTTGAGCGGAGTCACGCTGCTGCTGCTGTCGATGCCTGATTTCTGGTTCGCGATCCTGGCATTGCTCACATTCACTTACTGGCTGCCTCTCTTCCCGGTGGGAGGCGCGGTGGACGCGGTGATGCACGAATACATGGGATTTGGGGCGCGCATCGTCGACAGGCTGCGACACCTGGCGCTACCCGCCTTGACGCTCACTGTTCTCGCAGCCGGGGGAGTCGCGCGCTATCAGAGAGCCGCGCTGCTCGACGTCCTGCCGTCCGATTACATTCGCACCGCCCGCCTCAAAGGACTCAGTGAGCGGGACATCCTGCGCCGCCACGCGCTTCGCAACGCCTTGCTCCCGACAATAACCCTCATCGGCCTGTCGTTCCCCGCCCTTCTCACCGGAGCATTTTTCATCGAGAAGATTTTCGCCTGGCCGGGAATGGGGCTCGCCGTGTTCAACGCCATCGGTACCCGAGACTACCCTCTCGTGGTAGGCGGGGTGATCATCGGCAGCATCATGGTGACGTTGGGAAGTCTTCTTGCCGACGTGCTCTATGCCTGGGCAGATCCAAGAATTCGTGGTCACTAGTCTTCCGCGGCCGCGCGAATCCGCATTTGCCCTCGGCTGGCGCCGCATACCGCGCACGCCGTCGTCGCGCATTGCTCTGCTAATCCTGGGAGTAATCGTCCTCGTCGGACTCCTCGCGCCGGTTATCGCGCCATACGACCCTGCGGCGCAGCCGGATATCGTTGCACTCAAGAATCTTCCTCCATCCCTCGCACATCCGTTCGGCACGGATCCGTACAGCCGCGATGTGCTGAGCAGGGTGATCTACGGCGCGCGGTTATCGCTCATGATCGGGTTTTTGGCGACACTGGTCAGTCTCACTCTTGGCGTCGCGTACGGAGCGATAGCTGGCTACGCCGGAGGAGTCGTCGACGCCTTCATGATGCGCGTGCTCGATGCGTTCCTCGCCATTCCGCGCCTCCTACTCCTGTTGGGAATTCTAGTTGCGTGGCCGCGGCTCTCCATCGGCGCGCTCGTGGTGTTCCTCGGCCTTACAGGTTGGTTTGCGCTTAGCCGCATCGTCAGAGGTCAGGTTCTTGCGTTGAAGCACGCGGAATTCGTCACTGCTGCGCAGGCGCTGGGCGCGAGCCGGAGACGAATTCTGATCAGGCACTTGCTCCCGAATCTGATCTCCCCAATCTTCGTTGCGGCAACACTTGGCATCGCCCACGTTATCGTCCTCGAAGCCGGACTTTCATATCTGGGCATCGGCGTACCGCAACCGCTGGCGAGCTGGGGGAACATCATTCAGGACGGAGCCGACCAGGTTGCAAGCTTGTGGTGGATGTCACTCTTTCCCGGTCTCTTCATGGTCCTCACGGTGATGACGCTGAACATCCTTGGTGAAGCGTTGAGCCACGCGTACGATCGCCGCTGACCGATGACAGCTCCAGCTTCCGTTCCCACTCCGCTTCTCTCGATTCGCGACCTCAGGACCTATTTCTACACGGAGGCAGGTGTCGGGCGCGCGGTCGATGGCGTGTCGTTCGAAATCGGCGCTGGAGAAACGGTGGGAATTGTCGGAGAGTCGGGCTGCGGAAAATCCGTGACCGCCCTCTCGATTCTTCGACTGATCCAGCCTCCTGGACGCATCGAGTCCGGCAGCCGCATCGAATTCGAGGGACGAGACATCGTCACCCTCGGCGATGAAGAGATTCGCGACATTCGCGGCAACCGCATCTCGATGATCTTTCAGGAGCCGATGTCCGCGCTCAATCCGGTTTTCACCGTTGGCGACCAGGTCGCTGAAGTCGCGCGCGTCCACGCCGGAATGAGCAAGAAAGACGCGTGGGATCGCGCCGTGGAGATGCTCGCGCTCACCGGCATACCGGCCGCCGAGGAGCGCGCGAAGCAATACCCGCATCAGTTGTCGGGCGGCATGCGCCAACGCGTGCTCATTGCGATGGCACTCATGATGAAGCCGGCGCTCGTCATCGCGGACGAGCCTACCACCGCCCTCGATGTCACCATTCAGGCCCAGATTCTGGAGCTGCTCGTCGACCTCCAGAAAAAAATCGGCACATCGATCCTGATGATCACACACGACTTGGGTGTTATCGCCGAGACGACCTCGCGCGTGATCGTGATGTACGCGGGAGA
>CATPBD010000066.1 GCA_955652265.1 uncultured Gemmatimonadaceae bacterium
ACGCCATCTATCTCGAAAAATTCGTCGAGCGACCCCGGCACGTTGAGATCCAGATTCTCGCCGATTCGCACGGTACCGTGCTCTCATTGGGCGAGCGCGAATGCTCGGTGCAGCGCCGCCACCAGAAGATGATCGAGGAAGCCCCCAGCGTGGCAGTATCGCCGGAGCTCCGGAAGAAAATGGGCGAGACCGCTGTGCGCGCGGCGCGCGCGGCGGGATACGTGAACGCCGGCACGTGCGAGTTTCTGCTCGACCAGAAGGGAGATTTCTATTTCCTCGAGATGAACACTCGGCTTCAGGTTGAGCATCCAGTCACAGAGCTCGTCACTGGAATCGATCTGGTGCAGTGGCAGCTGCGCATCGCGGCCGGCGAGCGTCTTCCCTTCAGGCAGGAAGACATCTCGCCACGAGGCTGGGCAATCGAGTGCCGCATCACGAGCGAAGACGCGTCGAACAATTTCCTCCCTTCGACGGGGCGGATCGAGCACCTGCATCTGCCGAGCGGACCGGGCGTGCGCTGGGATGGCGGGGTCGAATCCGGCAGCGAGATCGGGCTCTACTACGACCCCATGCTCGCGAAGCTCATTGTTTGGGGCACGGATCGCGAACAAGCCGTAACCCGGATGAGACGCGCGCTCGTTGACCTCATCATCCTCGGCGTCGAGACCTCGCGCGATTTCCACATCCGTGTGATGGATGACGACGAGTTCCGGCGGGGCGACATCGAAATTCAATGGCTGGAGCGGAGGCTCGCTTCGATTCTCGACCGTCCACCGAAGGAAGAGAGCGTTCGGGTTGCGGCGATCGCCGGCGCTTTGCTGGCGGAGCGCGATAGGGGTGTGCGCGCCGTCTCACCGCCATCCGCCGGGAGTCTTCCCGCAACAGACGGCGAGGTTGCGCTCGAATCGTGGAAACGAGCTGCGCGAATCGAGGGGCTGCGCGACTGATGGCATTGGTCAGCGTCGCAATCGACTCGATAGCCGCGGGCGGAGACGGCGTCGGAAGGAGCAACGGGCTCGTTGTGTTCGTACCCCGAACGGCGCCCGGCGATGTCGTTACGGCGCAGATTTCCGGCAATGGCCATTTCGCGCGCGGCGCGCTGCGGAGCATCGTGTCTCCTTCTCCGGTTCGCATTGAGCCGCCCTGCCCGCATTACACGCGAGACAGTTGTGGCGGCTGCCAACTGCAGCACATGACCTACGAATCCCAGCTGGCGGCCAAGCAGCTGATCATCCGCGATTCGTTGGAGCGCATCGGCAAGCGCAGCGTCGATCCGCCTCCGATCGAGCGCAGTCAGAAAGAGTGGCGCTATCGAACGAAGCTCACGCTCGCGATGCAGCGACGAGGAGTGCGCTGGATCGCGGGGCTGCATCCGTACGATGATCCGGCGAGGATTTTTCCTCTCGCTGATTGTCCAATCACTGACCGTCGCGTTGTAGTCGCATGGCGTGAAGTCATGGAGGGCGACGCCTATTTCCCCGACGCCAAGGAATTGCGAGGAAGCGTCCGCATCACGACCGGTGGACCAATTTTCGTGATGATCGGCGGGCGCAGATGGGCGGCTCGCAAGCAATTCTCCACCGCGGTCCCCTCCATCTCGGCGGTGTGGTGGGAGCCGGCGGATGACGCGCCGCGCGAGCTCGTGTACGACAAGCGAGTGGACCGCCCGCCAAGCGCCTCGTTTGGCCAGGTGAACCCGGAGGTGGCTGAGACCCTCCACTCCTACGTGCTCGACCGAGCTCGATCGTACGAGCCGCGTTCGGTGATCGATGCTTACGCCGGCGCCGGACCCACAGCCGTGTCTCTGAGCGAACAGGGAGTGATAGTGACGGCGATAGAGCTCGACCCCGACGCATCGGACTGGTCCGCATCGAAACTGGTCGGGCCGTCTCGCGCAATTCGGGCGAGAGTGGAGGATGCACTTCCAGGACTGTTTCCCAGCGATCTTGTAATACTGAATCCGCCCCGTGCCGGAGTGGACTCGCTGGTGACCGCGACACTGGAGGCAGAAGCGGGACACCTTCGCGGTGTGATCTACGTGAGCTGTAACCCGGCGACGCTCGCTCGCGATCTCGCGCGGCTTCCGAGCTACAGAATCGAGTCGCTGCGCGCGTTCGACATGTTCCCGCAAACAGCCCACGTCGAAACCGTCTGCGAACTACGTCCGGCGGGCGAGTCGGCATGAAGTATGTCGTGCAGCTCAACGCGCAGCGCAAAGCCGTGTCGATCGAGGCGGAAGGCGTACGGTACGAAGGCGGGGCGCCAGTGCGCGCTGAGCTCTCCGACATCGAGGGAAGTCCGATTCGCATGATCAAGATCGGCACCCAGGTCTACCGCGTCGTTGTCCAGAAGGGCCAGGGTCGCGGACGGTATACACTCTGGGTCGATGGTTATCGCTTCGACGCCGAGGCGCTCGACGAGCGAACGCGTGCGATTCGCGACATGTCCGCGGCGAGTGCCGGTCCAGTTGGCCCCGCTCCGGTACGTGCACCAATGCCGGGGCTCATCGTGCGCGTCAACGTAACGGTGGGCGACACAGTCCAGGCGGGCCAGGGAATCGTGGTGATGGAAGCAATGAAGATGGAGAACGAGCTGCGCGCGACGGCGGCGGGGAAGGTAAGAAGCATCGAGGTCGCCCCGGGAACGGCGGTTGAGAAGGGCGCGTTACTCGTAGCTCTGGAATAGTGGTGTAATCTGCACGTAAGCATTTTCGCGCAGGCATAAGCGTTGCTCTTCACCGGCTCGTCCCCTTCAGGCATCAAGGAGGTACCGTGTTCTCATCACGGCATTTGATCTTCGCGGGTGCAATCGCTGCAGTCACGACCATGTCAGCAGCGTCCCTGCAGGCGCAGGCCGTCGCGGCCACGATCTGCAAGGACGGAACGACATCCGTCTCCGCAGGACGTGGCGCGTGCTCTGGTCATGGAGGCGTCAACAAGAAAGCTACCAAGCACCAGAAAAAAATCGTAAAGGGTGAGGTGAAGGCGGCCACTCCGATGGCCCCGGCGAGAGCAAGAGCCCGCGCGAATTCCAATTCAGCGGGGGTTGTGGGCTCGGGCGCCGCTGAGGACAACAATGCCGCCGCCGCGATCGCACGCTGCAAGGATGGGCTTTACTCGCACGCTCGGAATCGTCGAGGAGCCTGCAGCCGTCATGGTGGCGTAGCTAGCTGGTTGTAGACACTAGCTTATCACGCGAAATTCGAAGGGCCGAGAATCACTCGGCCCTTCGTGTTTTAGAGGCGCATCGCGGTTGACACGACCAACCTGGTCGGATAGCTTAAAAGGCTGTCGCAAAACCACTTAGTCGTAATCAACCGCTCGGAACCCAACTCGAACGAAAGGGGGCCGGCACTTACATACGTTTTAGTCTCACATGAAGACCTACTCCGCGACACCGCGGGATATCGAGCACCAGTGGTATATCGTAGACGCCGAGGGCATGGTCCTCGGCCGTCTGGCCACGGCGGTCGCAAGGATTATCCGCGGCAAGCACAAGCCGATGTATACGCCCCACATGGACACGGGTGACAACGTCATCGTCATCAATGCTGCCAAGGTTCGCGTAACGGGCAAAAAGGCGGAGCAGAAGCGGTATTTCAGGCACACCGGTTACATGGGCCACGAGCGGTTCATTCCGTTCGAGATGATGCTCGCCAAGCACCCTGAGCGCGTGATCGAGAAGGCGGTCTACGGCATGCTGCCCAAGACGGCTCTCGGACGCCAGAAGCTCCGTAACAAGCTCCGTGTATTCGCCGATGCGAAGCACACCCACGCGGCGCAGCAGCCAAAGGTGCTCGACTTCAAAAAGAGCGGGAAGTAATGCCTGATACCACGCACACGATTGGACGGCGCAAGGAAGCCGTCTGCCGTCTCTACATCAAGCCGGGCTCCGGGAAGTGGTCAGTTAACGGTCGCACGCTGGGAGATTATTTCCCGCGTCCCGCGCACGTCTCGGCCATCCAGCAGCCGTTCACGATTACCGATACGCTCGGCCGCTTCGATGTGAAGGCCAAGGTCGAAGGTGGTGGATTGACGGG
>CATPBD010000067.1 GCA_955652265.1 uncultured Gemmatimonadaceae bacterium
ATCGACGACTGCCGCCACGTCGAGCGGTAAACGAACGGTGAAACGGGCGCCCTGCCCGGGCTCGCTTTCGACGGACACGCACCCTCCCATGAGGCTGCAGAAGCGCGACACGATCGCGAGGCCGAGTCCGGTGCCGCCGGCCTCCCGGGACCGGCCACTGTCGGCGCGGTAAAATCGCTCGAAGATTCGCGGCAGGTGCTCGGGCGGTATGCCTGTCCCCGTGTCGGTTACGGTCAGAATGACGCCATTTCTGCCGGGCGCAGTCTCGATCGTGATGCGCCCCCCCTCGCCGGTATGGCGGAGCGCATTCTCCACCAGGTTCAAGAGGATTTGCTCGACCGCGGTTCGATCGGCGTGGATGACACCTGTGGCCTGATCGATGTTTGTGTCGAGGGTGACGCCTTTCTTCGCGGCGCCCGCCGATACGCGCGCAAAAACCTCCGCGGCTGCCTCGAAGACTTTCACTGGTTGCGGTCTCGGCTTCCAGTGACCGGACTCGATTCGCGAGAGGTCGAGCAGCTCATCGACGATCCGTTGCATTCGCTGGGCATTGCTGTAGATGGTCTGAGCGAACTCCACCCTCCTCTCGGGAGGAATGTCCGGATCCTGCAGCGTCTCCGCGAATCCCCCGACGATAGTGAGCGGAGTACGCAGCTCGTGCGAGACATTGGCAACGAAATCCCGGCGCACTGCTTCGAGCTTTCTGATCGGGGTCAGATCGAAGAGGGCGACCACGGCGCCACCGCCTACAAGTGGGCGCGCGGTGAGAGACATCGTGTTGCCGCCGATCACTACCTCCTCCGGCTCGGTCTCGGTGCCGTTCAGCGCGAGTGATATGGCGCTCCGGAGCGTGACTTCCCGGGGGAGGTAGTCGATGCCAAACGGTAGCGGGCGATCGATCAAGAGCAGCCGCCGCCCTGTTTCGTTTATTCGCACCACTTCGTGCCGCGGGGAGATCGCGATTACTCCTTCGTTGAGTGTCTCGACGAGGGCCGAGAGTATCGACTGCTCCGCGCCCAGAGCGGAGATGCGCGCTTCGAGCTGCTCGTCAAGTCGGTAGATCGCGTCCGCAAGATCTCCGACTTCTCCCGGAGCGGAGAGCGCGGGATGGCGGCGCCGTTCGCCGGCTGCGATCGAGCGTGCGACATCCCTCAAATCGCTGATCGGCTTGGAGACCGCGCGTGAAAACAGTACGGCCAGGATTGCTGCCAGGAGAAAGGAGATCAAGCCCGCCGCAATCACGCCGTTTCGTGCCCTCCCGAATACTTCTTCGACGGCGCGGGTAGTGACGGAGACGCGGGCGACTCCGAGCGGCGCCTTCACGGCAACGTAGAGCTGTTCCTCGCCGGTAGATGGACTCATGCGGCGCGCCGACCCGACGCCGTTCCTGCGCGCGGCCACTACTTCGGGACGCGTGCTGTGATTCTCGAGACGCTGAAGTGCGGGGCCATCGAACTCAGAATCACCAACGACGTGACCCGTCGAGTCGATGAGTGTAACACGGTGTCCGGTCGCCATTCCTGCCTCGTCGGCTAGGGAGTCCGCGTCGACACCAGGCCTCCACTGCGCCGCCAACAGCCTCGCTTCGCCAGCGAGGTCGTGGATGGTTTGATCCGTGATGCTCGAGTGCAGCTGGTTGTCGATGATTACGACCACCGACACGACCATCACAGCAACGATCGCGAGCGACTGGAGGAGCAGCCGTTGCGCGAGCCTCACGAGCGGTCGGCGACGTTCTTGATTCGGTACCCGAAGCCGCGCACGGTCTCGATGAGATCACCCGCTTCCCCCAGCTTGGCGCGGAGACGTTGGACGTGCATGTCGACCGTGCGGGTCTGAATGTCAGGCGCGGCGTCCCAGACGATTTCCAGCAGAAGATTCCGGGCTTGGACTCTTCCTTTACGCTCGGCGAGCAGCAACAGGAGCTTGAACTCGGTCGGAGTGAGGTCTACCTCGCGGCCGTCAACTGTGACGCGATGCGCGGTGCTATCGATCTTGAGCGGCCCGACCTGTTTGATGTCCGATGGATCCCCCTGTCCCGCCTTGAGTCGCCGCAGAATTGCGCCGACTCGGAGGACCAGCTCCTGGGGGCTGAATGGCTTGGTGAGATAGTCGTCGGCGCCGAGTGTGAGTCCCTTGATGCGGTCGCTCTCCTCCCGCCGCGCGGTGAGCATCAGGACGGCGATGCGCGCAGTGGCTGGGTCTTCGCGCAGTTCTTCCATTACCTCGAGCCCCGAGAGGCCCGGCAGCATCAGATCGAGGATGATCAGCGAGGGTCTCTCGCGCCGCGCCGCGGCGAGCCCCTCCGGTCCGCTGGTCGCCGTCGACACCGAGTATCCGGATTTGGCGAGGTGGTAGGCGACGAGGGCCACGATGTCGGGCTCATCGTCCACGACGAGTACCCGCTCAGCGGAGGCGGCCATTTCAGTCACGGCTTCAAGTTGTCCGCTCCAGCGACATGGCGTCAACTCGCCGGTTGTCACGAACATGTTACGATAACGTTGCACTCCCTGCTAGCTTTGCAGATCATCAAGAGAAACGGGGATTGCTCGACAACATGAGACTGCACCCGTCACACGCCGCTCTGTCGCTCGCGCTCGCATGTGCGCCGGCGCAACTGCCCCGCTCGACTCAGCCGACAGACCTCGTCATCGCGACGACGACGGATGTGCATGGACGCATAACAGCCTGGGACTACTACGCGAACCGGCCCGAGGCGATTCGCGGTCTCACGCGCGCGGCGACGATCGTCGATTCGGTGAGAACTGCGAACCCCGGTCGGGTGATACTCCTGGACGCCGGCGACCTTCTTCAGGGAAATCCGTTGGCATATGTCGCGGCGAGGGTCTCGACCGATCGCGTCAACCCGATCATCGCTGCGATGAACGCCATGCATTACGACGCCTCGGCGATCGGAAATCACGAGTACAACTACGGAGTTCCGTACCTCGATAGTGCGGTGAAACAGGCGACGTTTCCGTTCCTCTCAGCGAATACCTATCGCGTGGATCCAGCGGACGTGCATGCGTATCGCCCGTGGACGATCATCGATCGCGCTGGAATAAAGGTTGGAGTAATTGGCGCGACCACCCCTGGCGTGACGCTGTGGGACGCAGAGAACATCAAAGGGCGTCTTCGCTTTGGCGATATCATCCCGGCGGTGCGGCAAGCAGTACAGGAGGTTCGCGGGGCTGGTGCCGACATCGTTGTCGTAACGGCACACTCGGGCCTCAGCGAGCCATCGAGCTACGACACTGTGACGACGGGAGCGCCAAGCGAGAACGTAGCGGCGAGAATAGCCCGCGAAGTGCCCGGGATCGATCTCGTACTCTATGGTCACTCGCACAAGGAGATGCGTGGCACCACGATCGGCCAAACTCTGCTCATTCAGCCGAAGAACTGGGCGACGAGCGTCGACGTCGCGCACCTGACGGTATCGCGGTCAGGCGGGCAATGGCGGGTCACTGAAAAGCGAAGCGACCTGGTTCAGGCGGCGGATCACGCAGAGGATCCTGCCGTGCTAAGGACTGCCGATGCGATTCACCGCGAAACCGTGGCGTATGTCACCACGCCGATCGGGAGCACGCCAGAGCGCTGGAGCGCAGACTCTGCCCGCGTCAAGGACACCCCGCTGATTGATTTTGTTCTGGAAACGGAAAGGAAAGCTGCTGGGTCCGATCTGGCTTCAACTGCAGCGTTCTCCACTGATGCGACGATGGGACCGGGTCCGATAACGATTTCTCAGGTCGCGCACCTTTACCCGTACGACAATACGCTTCGCGTCGTTCGTATTACCGGTAGGCAGCTGCGAGAATATCTCGAATTCAGCAGCCGCTACTATAGGACTGTTCCCTCACCGACTGCGCCGCTCGAGACCGATCCGCAAATCGCCGGTTACAACTTCGACATTGTCTCCGGGGTCGATTACGTAATCGACGTGTCGAGGCCGGTTGGATTTCGGATCATGCGCCTCGACTACAAGGGTAGGCCGGTGCTGGACACGGACA
>CATPBD010000068.1 GCA_955652265.1 uncultured Gemmatimonadaceae bacterium
ACAACGTGCGCGACGGAATCAGGCACGTGAACGTTGACGTGCACCGAAGGCTCCTGTGCACTCAGCGGTACGGCGACGACGAGCGCGAAAGCGATAAAGGGACCGTGGCGTAAGACGAACCGGCGAGCCTGCATTCAGGATGCTCCGAGGGAGAGTCTTTCTTCCCTACGCCCGCTGGTGTGCCAAAGTTTCCGGGGAGGCTAATTCTTGTAGACGTCCGGAAATTCTTTCTTCAACGCCGCGACCTTCGGCTTGTCGTTGATGACGATGTAGAGCTGGTTGGGGTGCTGCTCCAGGTAGTGCTGGTGGTACTCCTCAGCGCGATAGAACCCGTGGAGCTTCGCTACCCGCGTGACGATGGGACGCGAAAAAGTCTTCGCCGCAGTGAGTTGCTTGATGTAATTCTCCGCGACCTGCTGCTGCTGGGGCGTGTTGTAGAAAATCGCCGAGCGGTACTGAGTGCCCTGATCGGGTCCCTGACGATTGAGCTGAGTGGGATCGTGCGCAACCGAGAAGAAGATCTGCAATAGCTTGCCGTACGACACCTGCGACGGATCGTAGATCACCTGAACGGATTCAGCGTGTCCAGTGTCGCCGGTGCTCACCTGCTCGTACGACGGATTGACGGCGTTGCCACCGGCGTAGCCGGAGACGGCCGACTTGACGCCTTTTACATGGTCGAAGACGGCTTCGATCCCCCAGAAGCAGCCTCCTGCAAAGACCGCGGTGTCCTCAGTGGTTGAGTTCGAAACGGCGTCAACCGCGGGCGCGGCGACGGGCTCGGCGAGCGGGCGGGATGAACCGCTTATCCTGGCGGCGAGCAAAACGAGAGCAACTGGAATGACTACGAGTGCAGCGGCGAAATCGGGCAGCGAGCGATTCATGTCAGTTATTCTCGGCGCGGAAGGAGTACGTATTAGACCGTTTGTGAGCAGGGATTGTTCCGTCTTTTGTCATCGGTGGCGCCTTCAACCTGCGCCCACGGACAGCACGTTGCCGTCAAGGTCCTTGAACCACGCGATCCTGGCCCCGCTCGGCGAGCTCCAGATACCGAGTTGGTCCTGATCCATCCCCGGGTAGCGCTCGAATTTCACGCCCTTCTTCTCAAGAGCTTTCACGGTTTTGCCGATGTCGTCCACCATCCAGCCGAGGATGGTGAAAGGAGCGGGCTTGAACCCGTCGACGGTCGAGACATCTACGACGCGTACCATCACCCCATTCGCACCGAACACGTGGGCAAACTGATCGTCGTTTATGAATTCGAGACCCAGAATGTCCTCGTAAAATGGTCGTGCCTTCTTCGGGCTTCTGCTTGGAACGAATGCGACCACGGCTGCTGAGCCGAGCATTTGTGCTCCGGTCCGGTTTCGCTAAACGAATATCGGCGGCAACCTCTGCTCGCTAGCCCTGCGAAATGGATAACTGAGCGCGAGGCGTTCCTCGAGATCGGGGTTGGGAAGGTTTCTGCCGTTCAGGAAGATCCACTCGATGTCGACGAACTCGCTGTTGCGCCACATCCCGATTCCCACCTGCCTGTCCAGATCGAGCTCGTACTTCGATGCGAGTGACAGGCTCCGCAAGGCATCGAATGCTCGGTCATGGAACTCGTCCGTTACGGGAAGCACGAGAAAGCCGCAACCAGTACGTCTGGATGCGATCCTGTATGGGAGCTCGAATCGGTTGCCGCGCACAGCCTCGAGGGCGAGACGAATCTGCTGCTTGAGCGCGCGGAGCTCGTGCCGCGCCAGGCGTGCTAGCTCTGACAGGATATCGTAGCGGTCAGTGTCGGCGTAATCACCTTCTTGCGATGCGATCGCCGTGGCGAGGCTGTCGAGGACGAACGAGAACTCGCAAGCAGTCGGTCCGCCGCGGGAGCGCGAACTCCTTTCGAATCTCTCATCGGGAGGCGAAGAATAGTCCTCCTGCAGATACTGGCCGATGAGCGCCGCTTCGCTGACGGCGGTCGCGGCCTGATCCCAGTTGATCAGGATGTCGCGCCGAAAACCGAAGTAATCGATCAGCTCCGCCGGCGTGACGAAATGGTGGGCGACCTCGAAGTAATCGACATCCTTCAGGATGTGGACGAACCCGCCGTTTCGGTTCTTCTTGAATCGTGCCGCACGAAATGCCCGCGTTTTGGGCGGAACCCGGTATATGATGACGCTGATAAGCAGCTCGGGATCCTTTGGCGAGATCAGGACCCGATGGCCAAAAGCGTTTACGAGCGAGAGCCCCAGGTAATTCTTGAGCAGGTCGCGAGTGTTATGTATCTGCTTCACACCACGCCGCACGACGTGGTTGGTGATCCACTTTTCCAGATCGCCAGCCTTCGACGCGACTTTTTGCTCGCGCTCCATCAGCTGGAAGATGAATCCGACCTCGTCCATCATGACGATGCGG
The DNA here is from genome assembly GCA_955652265.1 of uncultured Gemmatimonadaceae bacterium. Classification (GTDB taxonomy): domain Bacteria; phylum Gemmatimonadota; class Gemmatimonadetes; order Gemmatimonadales; family Gemmatimonadaceae; genus UBA4720. The sequence continues at coordinate 2,401 of CATPBD010000068.1, forward strand.
TCGGCGAGCCCCCCATCATCTGTGGAGCTGGCGGGAAGCTGAGTTGTGGAGAAGGAGAACGCTCTCAGGAATACGTTCGCGTTCTGCTGAGCGGTGAAGTCTTGGAGGAGGCTCGACGGACCCGCGCTACTCTCTTTCACTCGCGATCATCGCGGAATCTCGGATGATTATGCCAACTACTTAGCAAGGAACCCCGAATCGCCGCAAGGTTCCATTTACAGTCTCCTTGGGCGGCGTTCCCATGCGAGCAACAGCGCCGCGCCGACGAGTGCGGTGACGACGCAGAACAGGTACACCATTCGTATGCTCACCAGTCCGTACAGCGGATTTGCCGACGAGAACGGTCGGAACGGACGGATGTCGTTGTAGACGAGCCCATCGAGAACGGGGTGCAGCAATCCGCCGAAGATCCCGCTCAGCACCGCTACCGATAATCGATATTCCGCGGTGAGCGCTTCGCCGACGACGAGGCGGGGCCGCGCCAGCCACGCGCCGATCCGCGATACCACCAGTCCGCAGAGGAGGCCGATCAGCCCGCCGAGCGCGAAGGTGTGCAGCTCGCGATGAATCGGGAAATTCTTGTGCAGCAGGTAATAGCCCGATTCCATATCGATGACGACCTGCGTCAGCGAGTACGCTGCCATGGAAAACTGGCGCGGCGCAACCGCCTTGATCAGGAGCCCGGGTCCGAGGTGATATGGAGTGGCCGGCATACGAATACAGGAATGTACTGCGGGTAACTAGAATTCGAGCGTTCGCAGATACTCGAAATCCATGCGCGCGCTCGCCAGCTCGTCACGAGCGTTCTCCTGCTCCACGTAGCAGGGTTTTTTCGCGAGATCAGGGACGGCCGCGAGAAAGCGCCTGAAATCAAATGCGCCCGTTCCCAGCTCCGTATCGTGGGAGCGGTCGGCGACGACGTCCTTGAGGTGAAAGCTCCAGTAGCGATCGCGGTACTTCGCGAGGTACTGCATCGGGTCACCGCCACCAAGCAGCATGTTGCCGACATCGAGCTGCAGCCGCACCGCCGAGGGGTCGAGACGTTCGACGAAGACGTCGTACGGTACTTTGCCGTCGATCGGTTTCATGTGATCCGCCTCGTTGTGAAACGCGAGCCAGATTCCTGCCCGTCTGGCCACCGCTCCGGCAGCGTTGAATCGATCAGCCCATTCGCGCCAGTCGTCGAGTGATCGCTGGGTGTCGGGCGTCAAGCTCGGGACGATGAGGTACTGGTGGCCGAGCATCTTCGCGGTGTCGAGACTTCGCTCCCACCCGACGAGAATCACCGCGGGTGAGATGTGCGCAGAAGGTGCGCGCAGTCCTTCGCGTGTGAGCGCGTCGCGCACTTGTTGTGGCGATCGCCCGAAGTTCCCCTGTGACCAGAGCAGCTCCACATCCGTGTATCCGATCGCGCGCACGGCGGCGAGCGTGCGCTCGGGGTCGGAGCTCATCGCTCGGCGCACGGAGTACAGCTCGAGGCCGACCCGGTCGAGGCGACGAGCCGCAAGCGAGTTCCGTGAGGCAGCACCGACGCCGACCGCGGCTGCGGTGATCGATTGAACGAAAGCGCGTCGGTTCATGCGTGCCGCAAGTTCATGGCATTCTTTGGTGTGGGTCGGTCGAACGCGAATTATACCACACGCGCCGGCGATTCTAACTCGCGCCGGTGCGTGGCCGCCCCACCAGGCGGCAGTGGCATGTACCCAAGCTGCTCATAGAATCGCGCCGCAGTCGCTGTGTCCGTCCGCAGAACCAGTGCGCCGTACGTCCCCTCCGCGCTTTGTTCAAGGCGATCCACTAGCTGCCGCCCTATCCCTCGGCGCCGAGCGTCCGGTCGCACATAGATATGTCGAAGACGCCCGAGCGCAGGGTCACCGGTGTAAGCGTCGGGCATCAGGCCGCCGATCGCGACGAGACTCTCTCCATCGTACGCCGCGAGGAGCAGCTCGCCGGGCTGGTCGAAACGCGCGTGGCCAGCTTCCCACTCGCGCACCAGGCGCTCGACAAAGCGGAATCCTTCGGCGGTGCTCGCCGCCAAGAGCGGGGCGAGTGCCCACGTCGGCAATATCTGGATGCGTTCAAACTCCGTCACGCGTCGGCGCCTCGCCCGCTAGCATGTGCAGGACGCGATGATTTGATACCGGATGGGTAAGAGAACCGTCCGCACTACCAACGGCTCGATCTCAACACGGTGGAACCCGGCTTCCTCGAGAATGGCTGTGGTGTTGTTACACAGGTTACACCCCTCGAATACCCACCGCCACGGCGAACTGATAGCGCGTTGGAGAGAGGCGATAAGGGATCCTGAAGGCGCCACGACGTGCTCGATGAGAACAAAACGTCCGCCTGGGCGGAGCACACGACGCATTTCCGCCACAACAGCGGCCGGATTGGCGACGGAGCAGAGCACCAGCGTTGCACACGCCAGGTCAACTGAATGTGTCGCAACGTCAATGTGCTCGGCGCCGACGGGGTGGATATCGAGAGCAACCCCGAACTGCTCCGCGCGCCGTCGCAAGCGCTCGTGCATCCGAGCATTCGGCTCGATGGCAATGACACGCGTCCCCGGGGCATAATATCGCAAGTTCGCTCCGGACCCGGGACCGATCTCGAGCACTACCGGCGGAGCACCCTTGAGCAGGCGCGTCTTTGCCTCGCCGTACCTCGCATGCATGTAGTCATCGAGCGCGCCCAGAAGCCAGGAGTTGAAGCGGCCCCGCACTGGATTGTCGATCATGCGGTGAATCGCGGCCTCATATTATTGGTGCGACTCCACGCAATGGCGGACCTCGATCATGAACGCCTCCAGCTTGGAATGATCGAGACGTCCGTCCGAACGGACGCCGCTACAAAGATCTACGCCCCATGGCTCGACCTGAGCGATGGCGTCTCTGACGTTCCCCGCGCGAAGTCCTCCCGCCAGGAACACAGGCACCCCCACCGCTCGCCGGATCTCGGTGCTCAATTGCCAGTCGTGGGTGCGGCCTGTTCCTCCGAGCTCCTTCGTTGGAAGGGTCTGATTACCCGAATCGAGCAAGAGCGCGTCGACCTGCGGCGCTACTTTCACTGCTTCCCGGACGGACTCACGGCCATTCACGTGGATCACCTGAACGACCGAGACGCCTGGCATCTCGGCGTGTAGCTCCGCGTAGCTACCCTCAACGAGTTGGTCGCAGAGCTGTACGGTATTGGTGCCGCATCGCCGCTGCTGCGCGACGATCTCATCCACGCGCTGATGGCACGTGAGAAGAAATGTTGCGATTGGTGGCGGCACGGTGCGAGCGATTGCGCGTATCAAGCTCTCTGAGATGACACCCGGTCCGCTCGGCATCGAGGACACGAGTCCGAGGGCGTCTGCACCCGCGTCGATCGCGATCTGCGCCTCGTCGATGCTGCTGATGCAGCACACCTTGACTCGAGGGGTCCGCTCGATCATCGCCAGGTTTCCCGTCAGGAGCTAACGCTTCAGACGGCGCCTGTCGAATCCCCGCGGGACTGCACGCGAAATGCCCAAATGGCCAGACTCCCGGCAATAACAACAGCGATTGCCGATGCCCAGAGCGGGATACCTACACCGGCAATGGTTACCGGCCACTGGAGAAGGAGCCGAACGAGTTGCCCCAACGTGATTAAGGTGAGGAACAGTCCGGATACCAAGACATATTGACGCATCATTTCTCCTTGATTTCGGCGACGAAGCTGGTCGCCGGTCTAACACCCAGATTGCTGCAAGCCCCCGACCAACATCGTGTGACAGTCACTTGAGACGTCACTGGGCGGAAAGATCGCGAATGAGCTGCGTCATGAAAGCGACGCAGCGGGCATAGTCGTGGACGCCGACGCGCTCGTTCGTGCCGTGAATCCGGGCCAGGTCCGCTGGCCCGAGTGGCACCGGCAAAAAGCGGTAAACGTCGCGCGCGAAGCCTCCGTAGTGCCTGGAATCCGTGGCTTGGAGCACGAGCGACGGACCAACGATGGCGTCGGGCTCGAGCGCTCGGATCGTGCGAGCGATGATGAGATACGAGGGAGAGCTCGTGCTGGAAGCCGGCGATGGCGGCGTGGGGCTACCGGCGAACGCAATCGCCACCCGGGAATCATCCACGATTTCGCGCACATGCCTGAGGACGATCTCCGGTGTCTCACCCGGGATGATGCGGAAGTTCACGATCGCGCGCGCGCGAATCGGGAGAACGTTGTCCTTCTGACTTCCCTGGATCACTGTCGGTGCTGTGGTAGTGCGGATCGCGGCGTTCGTCGTTGGCGAGCGGGACATCTTGCTCAGCACCAGCGGCCGAGTGAGCCAGAGGTTCGCCAGCGCAATGCGGGAAGAGAGCACCATCCTGCGCCCGACTCGGTCGAACATCGCTGCGGTCCCATCGTCGAGACGCGCCCGCATCGGGTGCGTCTCCAACTGATCAATCGCGTGTGCGAGCGCCCCCACCGCGGTCTGTGTGGGTGGCATCGATGAATGCCCGCCGGTTCCCTGCACGGTCAGTTCTACGCTCGCGTATCCTTTCTCCGAGATTCCGATGAGCCCGACCGGACGCGACGTTCCGGGAATCACACCACGCACGACGGCACTGCCCTCGTCGATTGCGACAACCGGATGAACTCCGCGCGAGCGAAGGACTGCGATAATGTCGGTCGCGCCCCGCCCGATGACCTCTTCATCATCTGCGAAGGCGAGATAGACCGTCCGCCGCGGGTGAACGCCTTCCGCCACGAGCGCCTCGAGCGCCTCGACCGCCTCGAGCAGCGAAAGGACACCCACCTTGTCGTCCAACGAGCCGCGTCCCCAGATGAATCCATCCGCGATGTCGCCAGAGAACGGCCGATGGGTCCAGTCGCGTTCCGACCCTGGCTCCACCGGCACGACGTCCAGATGCGACATCATCACGATGGGCTCGAGCGAGGTGTCAGTGCCGGCCCACGTAAATAGAAGGTTCGCGTCGCCGACCCTTTCGTGTGCGAGCGTGGAATGCGTGTGTGGGAAAATGCGGGCGAGGTAGGCGTGCAGCGCGGTCAGCGCTGCACGCTGGGGAGCGGAGTCTTGGTAGGAGACGGTAGGGATCCTGATTGCGCCCGCGAGGTGTTCCGCAAGTATCGAGTCGTTCTCCGAAGGCAACGGCCCGACGCCGGTGGTGTCGCTGGGGCTCGGTACGAAGCGGATCGTGCGAACGGTCACGACGACCACCAGGACCAACAAGAGAGCGCCCAGGGCGATGGCGATCTTCTTCATCGGTCGCCACTATGGCGCCGAAGACTATCTTCCGCCAGTCCGCAACCCAACCAGTCGCTCCTTATCCGACTCGGTAACATCTATTGGTCATGACACTCTGGATCGACGCCGACGCCGCTCCACAGCCCGTGAAGGAGATCTGCTTCCGGGCGTCGGAGCGCCTCAAGTTGCCGACTGTCCTTGTGGCAAACCAGCGTCTCCAGCTTCCGTTAGGGTACGCGCACGTGTCGGCCGTGCGCGTCGATGGCGGCCCGGACGTGGCTGACGGTTATATCGTGGAGCACGCTCTGGCGGGCGACGTGGCGGTCACCGCCGACATCCCGCTAGCCGCGCTCTTGGTGCCCAAGGGTGTCGTCGTCCTTGACCCTCGGGGTGACGAGTACACCGCGGAGAGCATTGGGGAGCGACTGTCGGTGCGGAACTTCATGGACAAACTTCGGGCAACGGGCGTCGAGACCGGCGGCCACGCGGCTTACGGCGCGCGCGAGAAGCAGGCATTCGCAAACGCACTCGACCGTGCGCTCACGCGCGCGCTCCGACGCTGAAACGCGCCATCAATCTCCTTGCTATACCTACAGCCTTGGTCCCGCTGTGAGTCGGCGGTTGGGAGGCCTGGTCAAGTAGGACACAGCCACAAGTGCCAGGACTACCGGCGCAAGGATCCAGGATTTCACATCTCCCGACAAGTAGCCGGAGATGATCGCCATAACCAATGCGAACGTCACGCCCGCGTACGCCCATTCCTTCAGCAACGCAAATCCTGGCAGCAACAGGACGATCGCCGCGACCGGCTTGGCGATTCCAAGAACTATCCGGAGGTGCTGCGGGTAGCCGGCCTTGGCGAATCCGTTGACTACCTGCTCACTCCCGGTGAGGTAAGTCAGGGAACCCAACAGCGCTAAGGAAGCGAGCGCCGTGCTGCCCCAATAGGCAATCTTTCGAGCCATGAATCCTCCAGTGGGTGTTAGACTAACCGGCCACGCGGGATGGCCGAGCCCGAAGCATCGGCGCGGGGCGGACGAGGGGCGCTGACTTCACCGGCCGCCGATTCCGGGCATCGTACGCGGCCCGCGCCGTGTCCACCTCGGTGAGGTGGGCGCCCGACCATTCGACGAGCCCGCGTACCAGTTGGCGAAGTGTCCTACCGAGTTTCGTGAGCGCGTACTCCACGCGCGGCGGCACCTGGGGATAGACCTTGCGCGTCACCAGGCCATCACGCTCCATGCCGCGGAGCGTCACCGTCAACATCCGCTGACTGATCCCGTTCACCCGACTCCGCAGCTCGTTGAACCGCAATGTGCCTGCATCGCCGAGCACGTGGATGACGTACACCGACCACTTGTCTCCCACGCGCGCCAACATCTCCCGCGCGTGGCAGTTCGCCGGCGTATGTTCCAGTTCGGGTGGCCGCGCGATGCCCTTTTTTTGCATTGGTTACTCCGAAGTGACTCAGGCACGTTCGCGTGCCTTCTTTTTTGCCGCGAACGAGCGCTTTAGGTTACTGATAGTTACCAACAGTAACTAGGTACGAACAGTAACCTATATTGATGGAGGGCGCTACACCATGGGTACCTACGCGGCGGATCTACAGACATTGAGCATCGGACTCCTGCTGGTGCGAGTCGTCATCGGCCTTATCATGGCCGCGCACGGAGCGCAGAAGTTGTTCGGTTGGTTCGGAGGCTACGGGCTCCGAGGGACTGGCGAATTCTTCGTGCAGCTCGGCTTTCAGCC
>CATPBD010000069.1 GCA_955652265.1 uncultured Gemmatimonadaceae bacterium
GCCTTTACGGTGTCGACCGAAAGTCCGGTATACGTGCGTGTCGATAGATCTTCCTTGTGCACCGTGGTATCGGCGCTGCTGCCGAAACCGTTCCAGATGCGATTGGGCCCGAGGAACCCACTCACAGTTGCGTCGCGCAACGAGTGTGTGGCAGTCGTGTTGTTGTCGCGCGACTCGACGCCGTCGGTCTTCACGAGATAGTGAATCGCCTCGGTGGTGCCTTTGACGAACTTCTCCATCGGGTTGCCCGAAGCGTCGAGGAACTGATATGACTTCACGACTGACTTTCCATTTCCTGACATGGTGCAGCTGTAAATCGAACCCGCTGCGCTGAAGCTGCACGACTCCGGGTGATCAGGGACCGAAGGTGCAGGCGGGGCCGGAGGATTGGAGGGTGCCGGATCTTTTGGCGGGTTTGACGAAGGCGGCTCGCTCGAGCTGCCATCGGTGGACCCTGCGGTCTTCATCGACGGGGCCAGCATCGCAAAGGATCCGACGGCCGAGATTTGATTCGCGATCAGTAATTCGACGTCACTGGCGATCGCGTTGCCTGCCGAAGCCGCGATATCGGACTTGATTGCCAAGCTGAGGGGGACATTGGCCGAGCCGCCAATTGGCACAGGCGCGGTCGTGTTGTCCCCGCTGCAAGCGCTGGCGAGCATTACGACCGCTGCCAGGCTGCTTAAACGAGACAAGTAATTCTGCATAATGACTCCGTTACTGTTTGGATTACGGTTGAATGACGTGACGGGATCACCACGCCGCACCGTCGCTCAAAGGCAGGCACGGGGCCAAAGCTCAGCAGTATTTGTAAGTCGCTACGGCTGAAGGACTTATAATGTGGGCCGAAAGCGCGCCAGCGGCGGAGGGAGGCGGAATTCTGCATGACGTCTGGCAGAACGCCATACAAAGCCAAAACCGGGCGACCCGAACATTAGCTGTTCGAGCCGCCAGGTTTCAATTTCCAGACTGAAGCTGTACGGGAGGTAAAGGTTCGGATTCGCCCTACCGAAACCCGGCCTTGGCCGCCGGAGTTGGGGGTGCTTGCTGCGCCGGAGCAGCGGCTGCCTGGCGTCCGTTTTCTCGCGCGGCGTCCGCTTTTTCTCGACTGCTCTCGCTCGGCTGCAGCATCCCGCTCCCGGAAACGAGCTGCGCCGCCAGTACAGTCTGAATCACGCTCGTGATGTTGCTGGTCGCTGACTGCGCGGCGCCTCCCTCCGCGGAATCTCCAGAAATCGTCACGAGCCTCGCCTTCGCGAGCGCGTCGGCAATTACAGGAGCGATCTCCGGGATCATCTCGATTTGCCGGTAGCGGAAATAACTTTCGCCGCCCGCCTTGATCGCCTCGTTCACCTTCTGGATGCTCTCGGCGTTGGCCTGCGCGACCGTCGTGATGCGAATCGCCTCCGCTCGAGCCCGTGCCTCCGCATCGATGCGAACCTTTTCCGCGTCCGCACGCGCCTGCGCGATCTGGGTCGCCTCGAGTTCCGCGACGCGCTGAATACCAAGTGCGGTCTGCTTCTTCGCTTCAGCCTCAGCGATCAGCGCGGCGTTCGCCGCCTTTGTCTGTTCCAGCTCTCGCTGCTTGTCGGAGATCACGCGCTCGGCCTCCAGCTGCGCATCCTTGGCGCGACGTGCCTGCTGCGCCGTCACGATGTCGGCGTTAGCCTGTGCTTCGGCCGCCGATTGCCTGCGACGCGATTCTGCGACTTCCGACTGCACGACCTTGATGTTGAGGGAGTTGAAGGTGAGCCCAAGATCGGTGAGCTCTCTCGAGCACGCCTTTCTGATGATCACGGCGAGCGGATCGTCGTCGTCCTCCATCCCCTGTAGCGCAGCCTCCGCAACGTGCGTCAATGCTGTCGGCTGACTCGGCGCAACCGCGATTCCCGTGCTCTGACTAGTTCCCGCGCCGAGCGCTGGAGCCTGACCTCCCGGGTAGAGCGGAACCGTCTTGGCGGAGAACAGCTGATCGTGGGTAAGCAGGTTGATAGCGCGTCGCGCGGAGCTGGAGAGAAGGTCGATGAGAATGTTCTCCTGGTCCGCCGCGTCCTTGGAGAAGAAGCGGTTCGCCGCGGTCTTGATCATCGTGTCAGTATCGCCGACCGAGACGATCGCGCTGGCGAGAATCCGCACCTTGATCGGCTGTGGCGTGCCGTTCCGGTCGAGGTCCGCGGTCTGGTCGGTGATGTCGAGATCCACGTTGATCGCTTTGCTCGACAGCGTCGTGCCAGTCGTCAAGAGTGGAACCTCCTTTGACTTTCCCGGGCCACGATAGATGATGGTGCTGCCCTGCAGCCAGCTCACCATCCTGATCGTTCCTGCGTCCACGTTGCGAAGAAACGACGAGACGATGAGCGGTATTACTCCAAGCACGCCGACCAGAATGGCGGCGACGATCAATAGCATCTGTGTCATAAAGAATGTGTCCTTTTAAAAACGGTCGGCGTCGCACGACTCGGTCTCACCGAGACCGATGCGTGACACCGTACAGCGATTGCGCGTACTGTCGACTTCTTCAATACGGACGATATCACCAGCCCTGATTCGAACGCCAGCCACGCGGTCCTCGTTCAGCTGGGTACCCAGCACCTGCACTACTTCACCGCCCAGCTCGAGGGAGATCAATCCATTGCCGTTGGCATCGA
>CATPBD010000070.1 GCA_955652265.1 uncultured Gemmatimonadaceae bacterium
AATCCGGTTTCTTCTTACACAGCCGGAGCTGCTGGGGGCGCAGCTTCTCGATCTGTTGTCGGTATTCTTTGGTGGAGCTCCCGCGCTGTTGCCGATTTTCGCGTCGGAGATTCTGCACGTCGGCCCTGAGGGACTGGGGATCCTTCGCGCGGCGCCGGCGGCGGGTGCCGTTCTCGTCTCGGTGCTGCTCATCCATCGTCGGCTTCGAAAGGCCGGCCCAACGTTTTTTCTCAGTGTCGCCGGTTTCGGAGCGTGCTGGATTCTCTTTGCATTGTCCCGCTCGTTCTGGCTTTCACTTGTGCTGCTCATGATAAGCGGCATGCTGGACAACGTCAGCGTGGTGATCCGATCGACTCTCCTTACACTGCGCACTCCACGACACATGCTTGGGCGAGTCGCCGCCGTAAACCAGATTTTCATCGGGTCGTCGAATGAAATTGGCTCGTTCGAATCGGGTGTGGCAGCGAGGCTGCTCGGGACGGTCAGATCCGTCATTCTCGGGGGCGTCGTGACACTCGGAGTGGTTGGCGTCACTGCCTGGAAGGTTCCGGCGCTCAGGGAGCTCGACGAGCTGGACTGACACCCAAAGTCAGTTCAAACGCTGGAAGTTCGTTATCCTGATCGAGTACCCAACGTCAGCGATGACCATGCTGGACACGTTGATGTTCGTAGGGTATCCGATCGGCAGATTGTAGTCCACGGAGAGCATCGCACTCTGGTCTGAGAGCGATCTGGCGATCGTAGTGAATAGCGAGTCTATCGTCGGAGCCCCCGCGTTCGCATAGACCGCTCCGTTTACGCGGTCGACGACCTGGTTTACCGTATCCGCTCGCACCTCGATGTGCAGCGGGCGACTCTGCACCATCGCGGACAGATCGTAGTCGAAGGAATAACCGTGGACCGCCTGTGCAATCCATTTCTGGCGATTGATGCCCAACTGCACCCGTGCGGCCGCATTTGGATCTTCATCAGTGGCCTTGCATCCAATCACAAACAGCGCGAACAGAATCGTACCGACAAGGTTTGCCTTCATTGCCTGCCTCCATGCGTCGGCGTAACGCGGTTGGTGAGCTCTAGTAAGATAACTTCGGGATCCATTTCTCTCCGCGCCCTTCGGGCGTGAAATCGAAGAGATTCCATAGGGGCCAGATCGAGTCGACGTGTCGGCCGTCCTGACCCGGTTTGGATTTGGCGAACAGCAGCTCGGTGGAGTAGGTATGGTAGATTTTGTCCCCGCGCCGCACGAAGACATTCAGCGCCGGCATCTGGTCGCCGGCCGCATTCTCGCCCTGATAATCGTGGTTGTAGGTCGTCCCCTCCGATGATAGCAGTCGCAGGTTTCGCCACCCGCGTTCGGCCGCAAACTCGCGAATCCGCTTGATTGGCGACTTTGCTACCACCGCGAGATTTACCCGTTGCACTACGTGAGGCGCTTCGCCGTCCAGCGCATCGATGATCGAGGTGCACAATGGACACGGACGTGCCATCTCAGGGCCGTACATGAAGCTGTAGATGATGAGCGTATCCATCCGCTTCGTGAACAGCTCCGAAAGTCTCACGGTTCGGACCTCATCTTCGCCGTTGACGCCGACGATCTCATCGAAGTCGTAGTCCTCGGGAATCTCGCCGCCGAGCGGCAGCGCACGCCGCTGCGCTGCGACCGATTCGACGGCTCGTCTCATCTCGACTTCCGCGTCGAGCAGCTTGTCGCGCGCGGCGCGGTAGGAAGCGGACTCTCCGGGAAATCGGACCTGGTGGCGTGAAGCGCTCATCGAACCCCTCCATCGTCTTGACCTTGGTGCACTCACTCTCCTACAAAATAGTAGCTGGTGACACTGGTCTCGCCAGCCGCTTTTATGGCGGGGCGCGCAGCCCCGTGCCGACCCAGTAGAGGCGCGTCGCGATAGGTGGAGTGCCCGTATGCGAAGCCGAGCGTTTTTGTCGGCGCAATATCCGTTGCCGGGACGCCCCTCTAGCGTCCATACACGACGCCCCGCCTCTCAGGCCCGCGGCCGGAGGCGTAATCACCAAGCGTGCGCGCTGGAGGAGGAAAACTGGGACAATCTGTATCTCGAGAGTATGTGGACACCGCGGCCGCCGCGGGGCTCCGATACGTCAGTGATGCCATGCCGGGAATTCGCCGACAGCGCCACGGCCGTGGGTTCAGGTACATCGACCCCGAAGGCCGGGTCATTCGCGCGCCCGAGCTGCTGCAACGATTCCGTTCGCTGGTGATTCCACCGGCCTGGACCGAGGTGTGGATCTGTCCGCACGAGGACGGGCATCTGCAGGTCACGGCCCGCGACGGTCGAGGACGGAAACAGTACCGTTACCACCCCGGTTTCCGGCAGCACCGCGACGGCACCAAGTTCGAGCGCATGTTCGAGCTCAGCGACGTGCTTTGGAAGATTCGCGAACGGGTGGAGACCGACATCGAGCTGCCCGGCTTCACGCGGGAAAAGATCATGGCCACGCTCGTGTGGCTGCTCGAGACTACGCTCATCCGCATCGGCTCGGACGAATACGCCAAGGCCAACAAATCGTACGGCCTAACCACGTTTCGCCGTCGGCACGTCGCGGTCGTCGGATCGGAGATGCGCTTCGAGTTTCGGGGAAAGAGCGGAATTCAGCACGCCGTTGCAGTCACTGACAAGCGGATCGCGCGCATCGTGCAGCGTTGTCAGGAGCTGCGTGGCGAGGAGCTTTTCAAGTATCTCGACGACGAAGGAAAGCGCCAGGTCGTCCAGGCTGAGGATGTCAACGCGTACCTGCAGGCGGTTACGGGGCGCGACGTAACGGCGAAGGATTTTCGCACCTGGGCCGGAACGATGCTCGCGGCCGAAGCTCTACGACAAACGGGACCAGCCAAGACAAAGAAGGAAGCAGAGCGTAACATTGTCGCCGCCGTGGATCTCACCGCCAAGCGACTGGGCAACACGAGAAGTGTGTGCAGGAAGTACTATATCCATCCGGCTCTGCTCGAGGCGTACCTCGAAGGCTCCGTCCTTCCGCCGCTGCCGGAGCGGACGTGGAGCAAGCGCAAAACGCACGGACCGACCCTGCGACAGCACGAGCTGGATGTGCTGGCGTTCCTGAAAGCGAGGCTCAAGCCGGAGAAGCGACGTTTCGCGGCGAGTCGCTACAAGA
>CATPBD010000071.1 GCA_955652265.1 uncultured Gemmatimonadaceae bacterium
GTCACGCCGGTCCCGGAAATCCCGGGTGTCGATGCCGACGCGGGCGATCAACAGATTCCCGCTACGATCGAAGAAGCACCGGAACTGCAGCCCTCCGCAGTGGAATCGAGTAGCGCACCGGGTGCGAACGAGGCTCCATCCACTCCCGCCGCCGCCGAGGCGCGGAGCTGGTACACGAAATTGCTCGACGCTGACCCAAAGGACACCGCGGTCATCGCTCTTGTGGCGGAGATCGATGCAGCAGCGGATGCGACTCCCGTCACGCCGGTCCCGGAAATCCCGGGTGTCGATGCCGACGCGGGCGATCAACAGATTCCGGCGACGATCGAAGAAGCACCGGAGCTGCAGCCCTCCGCAGTGGATTCGAGTAGCGCGGCAGGTGCGAGCGAGGCTCCATCCACTCCCGCCGCCGAGGCGCCGCCCGGGCTGGAGCGACACTATCCGGTCGAGGAATCGCGTCCCGAAGAACCGGCAGCTCAGGCTGCCAGCTCCGAAGGACCCAATGTAGAAGAATTGGGTGTGCCCGCGGGCGCGTCAGCCGCTGAAGGACTTACGAGCGCCAAACAGGATGTCGGCAACGCGCTCGACTGGTCGCCTCCGCCAGCTGCTCCTGTGAGCGAAGCTGCGCCCGCGGCCGAAGTCCACTCCACCGCACCCGAGCAGCCGCAACAGGCCGAAGAAAAAACGTTCACGGGCGCGAGCGCGGAGCCCTTCGTCAACGAGACGATGGCGCAGCTCTATCTCCAGCAAGGCTACAACCAGCTCGCGCTCAAGGTGTATCGTCAGCTCGCCCTGTCGCGCCCGCACGACGAGGCGCTCAGGAATCGCATCCGCGAGATAGAAGCAGCTGACGCGGCGGAGCATCCTACCGAACCCGCGGTCGCGCGCCGAGAGCCATCGATCGAGAGGCCAGCCGATCGTCCAGCTCCTCGCTCGCCTTCGATCGAGTCTCCGACGCCTGGCGGCTCGCCGGGATCAGAGGAGGGTCCGAGCTTCGACAGATCGCCCGTCGACTCTCCGCCGATGAGACGACATGCACCCGATCGTGAATCAGTCGAGGCCCCGGCTCGCGATGAGCCGCGCGCCGAGTCGGAGGGATTTGGCGCGCGTCAGCCGTCGATCAGAGAATTCTTCGCGACGCTGGGCCGGCGCCGTCCTGCAAAATCCCGCTCTGGAAACAACCAGCCCGCAGATACGCGCGCTCCACTCGGAGCAGCGCCGCCAGGTGCGTCGCTCGACACGGTGTTCGCGGGAGCGACGGTAAATCCCTCCGACGCTCGCGCCGCATCGCGGCTCGCCGGCGCATTCAGCGGTGCAACGGGCGCGTCCAGAACTCCACCGACTCCGGCGATGCCGACACCGCGCGTCAATCCGCGCGTGCCGCAGGCGCAGGAGTCGGAAGAAGACGTCGCCAAGTTCCGCGCCTGGCTCGACGGGCTCACAGGCGAGTGAGAATCGCCGTCATCAATGGCCCCAACCTCAATCTGCTCGGCACCCGCGAGCCGGCGCTTTACGGGACCGAGACACTCGGCGACATCGAGTCGCGGCTCTTGAAGGTCGCGAAGGAGCTCGGCGTCGAGGTCACGTTCTCACAGCACAACGGGGAAGGCGAGATCGTCGAAGCCGTTCACGCACTGCGCGGTCGTGTCGATGGTGCGCTCGTCAATGCCGGAGCGTACAGCCACACCAGTCTTGCCATTCGTGACGCGCTCGCGGGAGTCAAGGTTCCATTCGTGGAGGTTCATCTCACCAACATCTACGCGCGCGAGCCGGAGCGTCGTCGCTCTGCTCTGGCCGATGCCGCGCTCGCTGTCATCTGCGGCTTCGGCGGTTATGGCTACGAGCTGGGACTGCGCGGATTGGTGAAGCTGCTTCCGGTGCCGGTCAATGGCTGATCGCCGCCCCGCGCGAATCTCTGCGCTGCGTGACGCGCTGACCATTGCGCACATCGACGGGCTCGTGCTCACGAGCTTGCCCAACGTCCGCTATCTCACCGGCTTCTCGGGCTCGAGCGCTCTCGTCCTGGTGACCCAGCGCGATCTTCATTTCATCACCGATTTCCGATACGACACCCAGGTACGTGACGAAGTTGGCGACATCGCGACGGTCCGCATCGAGCAGCAGAGTCTCTGGACGGGACTCTGGAGTCTCGCGAGCTCGCTGAGCGGGCTCGAGGTCATCGGGTTCGAGTCAGCGCACCTGCTGCACCGCGATTTCCAGCGCTTGCTCACCGACGGCACGCGGTGGCAGTGGCGTCCGCAGTTGAACCTGGTGGAGGCGCTCCGCGAATCGAAGGATGCAGGCGAAGTCGCTCTCATCCGGCGCGCCGGTGAGATGGCGATCAGCGCGCTCAAGAAGACACTGGCTTCAGTGCGCCCAGGATTGACAGAGCTGAACGTGGCCGGAATTCTGGAGAAGGCGCTGCGTGACGAGGGCAGCGAGGATTTCCCGTTCGCGACGATTGTCGCATCGGGTCCGCGCGCGGCACTTCCGCACGCGCGCGCGTCGTCGCGCGTGATCGAGCGTGGTGATCTCCTGCTCATGGATTTCGGCGCGCAGTACAAGGGCTACTGCTCCGACATCACTCGCACCGTGGTGCTCGGCCCCGCATCGGACGAGCAGCGCGCGATTTACGATATCGTGCAGCAC
>CATPBD010000072.1 GCA_955652265.1 uncultured Gemmatimonadaceae bacterium
CGAGCAAAGCATTAAAACTGCTTTGAAGAACAAAGGACCGGACGGTCTAATGTGGTCCCCGAGGCCTGACTGGTGGGATATTGGCAGCAATTTTGGGCCACGAGCGTATATGACAGTCCTGGCTATTCGCGCTTTAAGGGAGTTTGACTTTATCTCCACCGTCTTGCATAAGGATCGTTCTGAATTAGAGCGCTACGAGGATCTTGCAAATCGGATGAATGTCAAATTAGTCGATACGCTTTGGGATGACAAACTGAATTACTTGATAAGCTATTATCAGGATGGAAAAGAGGATCGCCATATCTATATGGGATCTCTGTTGGCCTCACATTTTAACTTGCTGGACGCAGAGAAGAATCTAAAGCTGATAACAACAGCAAAAGACAAATTATTGGATGACAAATTGGGCATATACTCGTTGTATCCGATGGATCTACATCTACTGATTGATTATATGAAATTTTCCGGTAACGAGGCTGGTGATCCCTATCATTATGCCAATGGTGGAATCTGGCCTCATGGGAATGCATGGTACGCTCTCGGATTAATCAATAATGGGTTGAACAACGATGCTTTGGCATTCATCAAAACGACCATGACTTTGAATGGAATAATCAATAGTCCTAATGGTCAACCTGCTTTATACGAGTACAGAATAAGCGATAAGAATGATCCAGCTCTTTACGGCAAGATTGACAAACCTCAATTCCTGTGGGCAGGTGGATGGTACTTTTACAGCTTGTATAATTTGTTCGGACTGAGAGAAAATGAATGGAATATTTCATTTAGTCCATTCATTCCAAAAGAAATGGATTCTGTACAGTTAACCGTTGCTATCAGGGGAGTTCCTGTAATTGTCGATATCAAGGGGGAGGGGAGTACATTATCCTCGATCCTGTTCGATGGAAGGGAAATTCCATCAGCTATTATTCCGCTCGATATAAATCACTTAAGCAAGATCGCTTTGAAATTGGGGAATGCCAAAACACCCTACCTAAATTCAGCCAATGCTTTAGTAAGGTCTCCAATGTATGATAGAGAAACAAAGACACTTGAATTCGATCTTGAATCTTTTGAAGGCCATTTAATCGAGTTACAAGTTGTATCGCCAACGGCAAAACAAAGTATTTCTGTAAATGGAAATCATATTAGTAGTGGGATTACGGAATCAAAGCAGAATGACGTATATAGAATTAATCTGAAGCATATTTCAGGTTTGGAGAGAAATCATTATTCAATAAAATTGAAATAAGGTTTCTCCCTCTTCGGGGAATTTGGAGACAAGTTGTTCACCGCCCCTCTTTGTGAAGGACTCGGATTCGCTTGACAGCGACTGGGGCGCCGCCCACAATTGGTTGCCCCATACGATGGCCCTCGCGGGGATCATGGAAGGCGACCTCATTCGCACGATCCGCGACAATCACAAGCACACAGCGCGCTATCACACGGCCAGAGTGCCCGGACGGCGCGAGATAGATGCGTCTGTGTAAAGCGTGAACGCTATCCGGGCTCCGGAGAATCCGATCGTCACTCCCGACATGGTCCTCGCGTCACGGCCGGACATGGAGGTGGTGGGCGTCTTCAACGCCGGTGCAACACGATTTGGGGACGACACCGTCCTTTTCTTGCGGGTATCCGAGGCCCCGCGGAAGCTCGCCTCGGGCGGCGTCTCCGCGGCGATCTACAATGCCGACACCCGCCGCATTGAGATCAAGCGGTGGATGGAGAACACCAAAGGGCTGGATGCAAGCGATCCACGAGCGGTGATCGTCGAAGGCAGCACCTGGCTCACGTCAATGTCACACCTTCGAGTCGCCCGCTCGCGCGACGGCATTCACTTCGAGGTCGAGGGCACGCCCGCTCTGTCGCCCAGCAACCAGTACGAGGCGTTCGGGCTCGAGGATCCACGGATCACCCATCTGGATGGCACGTACTGGATCAACTACACCGCCGTGTCCCAGCACGGCATCACGACAGCCCTCGCCTCCACGAAGGACTTCCGGACGTTCGAGAGGCACGGTGTGATTTTCCCTCCGCCCAATCGCGACGTGACGATATTTCCCGAGAAGATCGGCGGTCGTTACGTCGCGCTGCACCGTCCGATGCCCGAGGGCCTTGGAAAGCCTTCGATCTGGGTCGCGTCGTCCCCGGATCTGATCTCGTGGGGCAACCACCGCCTCGTTGCGACGGCGCGTCCGGGCAAATGGGACGATGCGAAGATCGGTGGCGGAGCGGTTCCGTTCCGCGTGCACTCCGGCAATCGGGATGCGTGGCTCGCGGTCTATCACGGCGTTACGGGCTCGCCGCCCGCGTACTCATTGGGCGCACTGCTGCTGGATCTCCACGACCCCGGCAAGGTGCTGGCGCGCTCGCGCGAGCCGATCCTCAAACCCGAGACGGCGTACGAGCGCGAGGGCTTCTACGGAAACGTCGTGTTCACGTGCGGGCTGGTCGCTGAAGCCGACCTCGTGCGCATCTATTACGGCGCCGCCGATGCGGTCATGGCCGTCGCGGACCTTTCACTCGCGGAGATTCTGGCGGGGCTGTCGGAGCCGTGACCTTCGAGCTCGGCGTCAATTACTGGCCACGCCGAAGCGCCATGTACATGTGGCGCGAGCTCGACATCGGCGAGGTGCGGGACGAGATGGCGCAGATCGCGGGTCTTGGCTTCGACGTCGTGCGGCTGTTCACGCTGGCGCAGGATTTCCTCCCCCAACCGCTTACCGTGGCGGCCGACATGGTTGCGAACCTCGTGGAGGTCGCGAGCGCGGCGAAGGATGCTGGGCTAAAGGTCGTGCCCACCCTCGTCGTCATAAACATGAGCGGTAAATTCTGGTGGCCCGCCTGGATGCTTGATGCGCGCGGCCGGCCCGCCGACCTGTTCTCGGATCCGACGATCCTGCGCTCACAGTCGCTCTTGGTCGAGACGTGCGCACGCGCTCTGTCGGGAGACCACGCGATACGCGCGTTCGATCTGGCAAACGAGATCGATGATGCGCAGCGGCCGCGTACGAGAGATGCAGGCTGGCTCTGGGCGTCGCTATTGGCGAACACGGTAAGACGCGTCGCTCCCGGTACGCCGATTCAGATAGGCGCGCACCTTCCGTCACTGACGACGGAGAACTACATGCGCGTGGACGATGTCGGCGAGGTCGCCGATGAGGACCTGATGCACGCTTACCCGCTCTACTGCAACGTCGCGCGCTCGTTTCTCGATCCGGAGCTGGTGCCCTTCTCCTGCGCGCTGACGGCCGGGCTCTCGGGGCGCGGCCGTCGTCCGCTCATGCAGGAGTTCGGACTGTGCACCGCTCCGCCGGGAGTTGCCGGACACACTATCACCGACGATTTCCTGGGACGGCCGCTCCATCAATATCTGGCGTCCGAGGAAGAGGCGGCGGCGTATTACGAGGGGGTGCTGGAAAGATTGTTGAGCACCGGTGCGGCTGGCGCCTACGCCTGGTGCTACGGCGACTACGACTCCCGACTCTTCGATCGGCCACCATTGGCGACCGCGGTACGGGAACGCACCTTCGGACTGGTGCGGGCGGACTTGAGCGAGAAGCCCGCGGCCGCGGTGTTCCGGAATTTCAGGAAGCGTCGCGATGTCGGCGCGTTCTCTGGTTCAGAAGTGGGGGCGGCAGTGCCCCGAGTGCTGGACGTGACCGCCGACGAATACTATCGTGCGCCTGGGGCCAACTTCGAGCGACTCTACGCCGCCTGGCTCTCGCGGGAGCATTCGTGATTGCGCCGCTCGAGCGTCTCGCCACAAACCCTCTGATCCGCCCGGCGCAGATCTCTTTCGCTCGCGCGACCGGATCGTTCAATCCCGGAGCAAGCGTCGATCTCGCCAGCGGCAGGGTCGTACTACTCGTTCGTGTATACGAGGGGGATACTCGTCGGTCCTCGATCGCCATCGCGCTTTCGTCTGACGGAGTGCGGATAGATGAGATCCGGGATCGCCCGGCGATCACCCGAGAAGAGCCGTACGAGGAATGGGGCGTCGAGGATGCGCGGGTCACCTGGCTCGAGGATGAACGTCGATACGCAATCACCTATACGGGATACTCGCCGGCCGGTCCGCGCGTCTGCCTGATCACCACCGATGATCTGCTTTCCCCCGCCCGTTACCGCCGCCACGGACCGCGCATCAACGGCGAGAACAAGAACTGCGTGGTCTTCCCGGAGAAGATCGATGGACAGTACGTGATTCTTCACCGTCCGATGCCGCGCATCGTATGCATCAGGGTGTCCTCGCTCGAATCGGAATGGCCCGAGGCTGGCGTGCCGCTGGTTGGTCCGCGTCCGGGAAGCTGGCGCAGCTCCCGCGTCGGTGCTGGCGCGCCGCCGATCCGCACGCGCATCGGTTGGCTGTTGCCATTTCACGGCGCGACCTCCATCGAAGAGGGAAACGTCTACTCGATGGGATGGTGCGTGCTCGACCTGAAGAAGCCGGAAAAAGTTCTCTACGTATCCGATGCGCCTGCGCTTACGCCTGAAGCGCCGTACGAGATCGAGCGCAACGCGATTCCCCAGGTTGACATGGCGAACTTCAGGACAGGCGTGCGCGTTGTCTTCCCGCAGGGTCTCGTCGAGCGCGGGGAAGATTTCATGGTTTACTATGGCGCCGCTGACGTATCGGTTGCCGCCGCGCGCGTGCGGAAACGCGACCTTATTGCGTCGCTCGCCGTGGCAATCAAGCTGAAGCAGGGCGGCGTGCCTCTGTGATCACCAGCGTGCCTGTGAAGCGCCTATTCCTGATCGTCCCCCTCCTCGCCGGTTGCGGTCGCAAACCTGAAAACCTCGCGGCCCCTCCGGGTCCGGCGCCGTTGGTCATCCGTCTGGATTATCTACAGCACCTCGGCCTCGACGCCGTGGTGAAAGGCCAACCAGTTCGCGTCGTCGCGCTCTACGCTAACGCGCCCGACTATCGCCCAACCGGCTCCCCGGCGCGTGACGGATACGAGGGGATCGCGTGCCTCGACGACGCGGCGCGCGCGGCGGTGGTGTATCTCCGCGCCTACGAAGCGACAAGCGACGCGCGTGCACGCGACGAAGCGCTCGGACTGCTCGCGTTCGTGGTCGCCATGGAGCAGGGCGACGGAGAGTTCGTCAACTTCATCGACGCGCGGGGCCGGCCGAACCGAGACGCGCCGAGCAGCCGAAAGAGCATGTCGTATTGGGCGGCGCGAAGCATATGGGCGCTCGGCGAAGCGGTGCGGGTACTCGGTCCGCGTGATTCCAGCGAGTTGAAGACCGTGCGGCCGGTGCTGGATCGTGCGGTGAACCGGATGGCGCGCGAGATCGAGGCCGGCCGTCTCATTGGTGGATCCACAACGGCAACCGCGGAAGCGTTGCTCGGATTGCTGGCGCTGCAACGCGCCGAGCCCTCGCCGCGAATCGCAGGGCTGGCGGGGCGAACCGCCGCGCTTCTCATTCCTCGCTCGATGGGCTCGATGAACACTCCGCCGTGGGGCGCGCGCGTGGATAGTCCCGGCGCAACGTGGCACGCATGGGGATCACGATCCACTACTGCGCTCGCGGAAGCCGCGATAGTCCTCAAGCGTCCTGATTTCGCCAACGCGGCCCGACGCGAGGCGGACGCGCTCTGGGGACGGTTTCTACTTGCTGGACAGGTGGCATCCGCGATCACGTCGCGGTCGGCGAATACATCCGCCGATGGGGGGACGACGGAATGGTTTCCGCAGATCGCGTATGGCATCGGGCCCATCGTCGAGGGCTACCTCGCGTTGGCGGACGCGACGGGTGAACGCGAGTACGCGGTATTCGCGGGTTTGGCGGCAGCTTGGTTCGTCGGCGCCAATCCCGCGCGCCTGAACATGTACGACGAAAAGACTGGCCGGACGTTCGATGGGATCGACGGTCCGGTGCCGCTGCGCGTGAATCGGAATGCCGGAGCGGAATCGACGATCGAGGCATTACTGGCGCTACAGCGTGTGGCGAGCAATCCCGACGCGGCGGAATACATCCAGTATCGCGCCGTTGGCGCGCCCGCGTTGACGCTGGCGAGTATCCCCGATCGCCGTGAGTTCGTTAGCCACGGCCGTGAACGCCTGGTGCTGCGACGCGCGGCCAATGGCGCCGTCATCCTGGACACGCACGAGAGCACGACTGGCTCCCCGATCACGCTGACCTACTGGCCCGCCGCAAATCCCCCCGAAACTCGCCTCGCCATGCGGCTCGCGGCGCAGTGGAACGCGGAGAACCCCGGCGTTCAGGTGCGTGTGCAGCCATTGCCGGCTGGTCGTTCTTCCGAAGAAGTTCTACTCGCCGCGATCGTCGCCAAGGCAACTCCGGATGTCAGCTCGAACGTCTCCTCCGCCCTGCTGGCGCGACTGGTTCGGGCCAAAGGCGTCGTGCGCCTGGACAATCGCGTCGCGACGGCCGCACGCCTCAGGGAGCGCACCAATCCGGCGATGCTCTCGTCGCTCCGTCTGCCCGACAGCGGAATCTACGCTTTCCCGTGGAAGACAAATCCAGAGATGTTGATGTACAACATCGATCTGCTGGCGGCGGCCGGGGTCCGTCCTCCGCGCACTCAGAGCGAGCTGCTCGATGCCTTCAAGCGCCTCACTCGCGACACGGACGGCGATGGCCGCGCCGATAAATGGGGGCTGTGGGCCACACTCAAGACGACGTGGTACGAGCGCTTCTACGA